>JACXUS010000045.1 GCA_014763785.1 Sphingomonadales bacterium
GCCCCGATGCTGCGCCTTGCCGCCGAGGCGCAGACGGCGCACGCCGTCTATGCGGTCGAGGTCGCCCATCCGGTCGAAATCGCCGTGACCGATGACACTGCGGCGGAACCCCATCTGATGGCCTGGCTGTCAAAACGGCTCGGCCATCCGCTCGCCGCGCCCGACCTTGGCGCCCAAGGCTTCACGCTGATCGGCGGGCGCCTGCTGCCGGCCGATCAGGGCCCCGCCGCGCAGCTGATGTATGAGGATGCGACCGGCCAGCGCGTCACCCTCTATGTGGCGGCGATGACCGGCAGCGAGACCGCCTTTCGCTTCCGCGAGGGCGAGGACGGCACCGCCAGCCTGATCTGGGTCGCGGCGGGGCTGGGCTTCGCGCTCTCGGGCCCGATGGATCGCGAGGCGCTCTGGCCGCTGGCCGAGGCCGCCTATCACGACCTGTCGCTGTGAAAGAAATCGCCCCCCTTCACCAGAAGGGGGCCAGTCTCGCCGATCAGGCTCATTCTTTGACCGCCCGAGCTGTTGCCGTTTGCCTGGGCCTTCTCGGCGTCTGGGACGAGCGCACCCGCCCCGGATATCAGCGGCCCCGGGCGCGAACCCGGGGCCGATGGATCAGCTGCACCCGCTCGTCGAACCGCAGGTGTTGCACTTCATGCAGGTGCCGTTGCGCACCAGCGTATAGTTGCCGCATTCGCCGCAGGCCTCGCCCTCGTAGCCCTGCATCTTGGCCTTGGCGCGGGCATCCATCGCGACGACGCCCGACGAGATCGAGGTGCTGACGCTGGCGTTCACCGCCATCGCGGTTTCCGGCACGAGGGTGTTGAGCGCGGCGACCGGGTCCATCGCCCCCGCCCCGCCCTGCAGCACCACCAGTTCCTGCGGCAGGCGCTTGCGTAGATAACCGGTCGAGGAAATCTGCCGCAGCACCTCGAGCGATTTCGAGGCGGCGCTCTCGCTCACCGGCTCGATATTGGACCGCTTGCCCTCTTCCGCGCCGCCGCCGAGATCGTCGAACGAGGTCCCCTTCGGCTTGATATGCGCGAGATCCGTGCGGTCGAGATAGCTCACCGCCAGTTCGCGGAACACATAGTCAAGGATCGAGGTCGCATTCTTGATGCTGTCATTGCCCTGCACCATGCCCGCGGGCTCGAATTTGGTGAAAGTGAAGGCATCGACGAATTCCTCCAGCGGCACGCCATATTGCAGCCCGACCGAGACGGCGATGGCGAAGTTGTTCATCATCGCGCGGAAGCCTGCGCCTTCCTTGTGCATGTCGATGAAGATTTCGCCAAGGCTGCCGTCCTGATATTCGCCGGTGCGCAGATAGACCTTGTGCCCGCCGACGACCGCCTTCTGGGTATAGCCCTTGCGGCGCTCGGGCAGCTTCTCGCGATGGCTGCGGACGATTTCCTTGACGACCACTTTTTCGATGATCTTCTCGGCCAGAACGACGGCCTTTTCCTGCTGGCTGCCGGTGGCGAGGATCTCCTCGGCCTCTTCGTCATCCTCGACAAGCGCCGAGGCCAGCGGCTGGCTGAGTTTCGAGCCATCGCGATAAAGCGCATTGGCCTTGATGCCGAGGCTCCACGACAGCTCATAAGCCGCCAGCGTTTCCTCGATCGTGGCCGAGTTCGGCATGTTGATCGTTTTGGAAATCGCGCCCGAGATGAAGGACTGCGCCGCGGCCATCATGCGGATATGGCTGTCCACCGACAGATAGCGCTTGCCCTTCTTGCCGCAGGCATTGGCGCAGTCGAAGACGACGTAGTGTTCGGGCTTGAGGAACGGCGCCCCTTCCAGCGTCATCGTGCCGCAAACATGGTCATTGGCCGCCTCGATCTGCGCGCGGGTGAAGCCCAGATGGCGCAGCATGTCGAAGGTCGGATCGTTCAGCTTCTCGGCCGGGATGCCCAGCGTCTTGGTGCAGAAATCCTCGCCCAGCGTCCATTGGTTGAAGACGAAGCGGATGTCGAAGGCGCTCGGAAGGGCAGCTTCGATCTTCTCGATCTCGCGGGTGCCGAAGCCATGGCCGATCAGCGCGGTGTGGTTGATGCCGGGGCAATTGCCAAGCGAACCGTGGCCCACCGCATAGGCGATGATTTCCTCGATCTGCGCCGAGCCATAGCCCAGCTTCTCAAGCGCGGCCGGAACCGAGCGGTTGATGATCTTGAAATAGCCGCCGCCCGCCAGTTTCTTGAACTTGACCAGCGCGAAATCGGGCTCGATGCCGGTCGTGTCGCAATCCATCACGAGGCCAATGGTGCCGGTGGGCGCGATGACCGAGACCTGCGCATTGCGGAAGCCATGCGCCTCGCCCAAGGCCAGCGCCTCGTCCCAGGCCGATTTCGCCATCTGCGACAGGGTCTTGTCGGGGCAATTGGCATGATCGAGGGCGACGGGTTTCACCTCGAGCGCCTCATAGCCCTCGGTCTTGCCATGGGCCGCGGTGCGGTGGTTGCGGATCACGCGCAGCATATGGGCCGCGTTCTTGGCATAGCCCGGGAAGGGGCCCAGCTCCGAGGCCATCTCGGCCGAGGTCGCATAGCTCACGCCCGTCATCACCGCGGTCAGCGCGCCACAAAGCGCCCGACCCTCGGCCGAGTCGTAACCCAGCCCCATGTTCATCAGGAGCCCGCCGATATTGGCATAGCCCAGACCCAGCGTGCGGAAATCATAGCTGCGCTGCGCGATTTCCTGGCTCGGGAATTGCGCCATCAGCACCGAGATTTCCAGCGTCACGGTCCACAGACGCGTGGCATGGACATAGGCCTCGGCGTCGAACTTGCCCCCCCGATAGAAGGTCAGCAGGTTCATCGACGCAAGGTTGCAGGCCGTATCGTCAAGGAACATGTATTCCGAGCAGGGGTTCGAGCCGCGGATCGGGCCATCCTCGGGGCAGGTGTGCCATTCGTTCACGGTGTCATGGAACTGGATGCCCGGATCGGCACAGGCCCAGGCGGCGTGGCCGACCTGCTCCCACAGCTCGCGCGCCTTCACGGTCTTGGCGACCTTGCCATCGGTGCGGCGCAGCAGTTCCCACGGCGCGTCCTCCTTGACCGCCTTGAGGAAGGCGTTGGTCACACGCACCGAGTTGTTCGAGTTCTGGCCCGAGACGCTGATATAGGCCTCGCTGTCCCAATCGGTATCATAGGTCGGGAATTCGATGCTGTCGAAGCCTTGGCGGGCATATTGCAGCACGCGGTTGATATAGGTTTCCGGGATCATCGCGCGCTTGGCCGAGCGGATCGCGGCTTTCAGGCCTTCGTTCACCGAGGGATCGACGCGGCCCTCTTCGGTGCCGTCCCAGGCGCGGATCGCCTCGAAGATCTTGTTCAGCTCGCGCTCGTGCATCTTCGAGCCGGCCACCAGCGAGGCGACCTTCTGTTCCTCGATGACCTTCCAGTTGATGAACTGCTCGATATCGGGGTGATCCATGTCGCAGATCACCATCTTGGCCGCGCGGCGCGTGGTGCCGCCCGATTTGATCGCGCCCGCCGCGCGGTCACCGATCTTCAGGAACCCCATCAGGCCCGACGACTTGCCGCCGCCCGACAGTTTTTCCCCTTCGGCACGCAGGCTCGAGAAGTTGGTGCCGGTGCCCGACCCGTATTTGAAGAGACGCGCCTCGCGGACCCAGAGATCCATGATCCCGCCCTCGCCCACCAGATCATCCTTGACCGACTGGATGAAGCAGGCATGCGGTTGCGGGTGTTCATAGGCGCTGGCCGATTTCGTCAGTTTGCCGGTGACGTGGTCGACGTAATAGTGACCCTGCGACGGGCCGTCGATGCCATAGGCCCAGTGCAGGCCGGTGTTGAACCATTGTGGGCTGTTCGGCGCGGCCATCTGTTCGGCCAGCATGAAGCGCATCTCGTCATAATAGGCGCGCGCATCGGTTTCGGCGCTGAAATAGCCGCCCTTCCAGCCCCAATAGGTCCAGGCGCCCGCCAGCCGGTCGAAGACCTGCTTGGCCGAGGTCTCGCCCACGAAGCGCTGATCCTCGGGCAGCTGCGCCAGCGCCGCCTCATCGGGGACCGAGCGCCACAGGAATTCGGGAACGCCCTTTTCCTTGACGCGCTTGAGCACGGCCGGCACGCCCGCCTTGCGGAAATATTTCTGCGCCAGAACGTCCGAAGCGACTTGGCTCCAGCCCTTCGGCACTTCGACCTGATCGTTGCGGAAAACGATCTTGCCATCGGGATTGCGAATTTCAGAGGTGGTGGTGGTGAAGGCGATTTCGCCATAGGCACCGGTTTCTGCCTGCGTGAACTTGCGTTCGATTTTCATCTGCCCCGTCCCGTGCTCTTCAAGTGCGTGTCTCAATCCGCCGCAGGGCACGGGCGCAAAAGACCCTCGCATCCCGGCGCAAAGACCGGGTGCGGCGCGGCCCCACGGGCCGAGCTGGAAGTGGATCTGTCCCCGTCCGCGCCGCCACTACATCTGGTGGCTTTCGCTGCTGACGTCCACAAACTGACGTGTCACCCCGTTGTGGTCAACACTTCTTTCATAGGTGCAGGGGCAATTTTGCTGTTGACGGCGCGGGTCTGCCGGGGGCCCGGCGGGGGCAGCCGATTCATCCACAAGAGGTTAATTCTCGCCGCTCTGCAGCACCCCGGTCCGAAGCCCTTGATTTCTTGATCTTGCGACAGGATCACGACGATTTCGCAAAACTTCATCCACAAGCCACAATATCTTGTGGATAGATCGCCCCTGCGCGCCCCTGTCGCGGGGGTGAAGCCGCGACTCGGACGGCCACCGCGGGTGTGACCGGAAAACAGGCACGATCAAGGAGAATGGTCGGGGCGGCGAGATTCGAACTCACGACCTACTGTACCCAAAACAGTCGCGCTACCAGGCTGCGCTACGCCCCGACCGGGTCTGAATAGCGACTTGGGCGACGAAGGGGAAGACCGGATCGCATCGCCCCGCTGTGGCGCAGGCCGGACCCAAGATATGGGGGGACGCGCTCAGTCGCAGGGGGCGAGCGCCAGATCGGGGGCGATCGCCGGATGGCGCAGCACCGCGCCGGGGCCGATCCCGATCGCCTGCGCCAGCCCGCCGTTGATCTCCAGCACGAAGCGCACCGGCGCGCCCGAGGGGATCGGCGTCTCGTCATGCGGCGTCGCATTGGCATGCACATGAACCACCGCGCCGCGCGCGTCGATGAAGATCATATCGAGCGGAATCAACGTGTTCCGCATCCAGAACGCCACCGGCCGCTCGGTCGGATAGACAAAGAGCATCCCCGCCCCGCGCGCCAGATGGTCGCGGTTCATCAGCCCCTGCGAGCGCTCGGCCTCGTCATCGGCGATCTCGATGGAAAACTGCGCCGCCCCGCCCGAGGTTAGCGCAAGCCGCGCCAGATCGGCACGGCAGGCCTCGGCCCGGGCCAGCCCCGGCAGCGCGGCAAGACCCAGCCCCGCCGCGGCCCCGCAGCACCAGCGCCTCAGCGCGCCTGCCGAACCGCCATTTCCCATGACACCACCTGCGCCGCCATGCGCCCGCGCTTGCCCTCGATCACCCGCAGGCAGACCGCCTCGCCCGAGGCGAGATCGGCAAAGCCCGAGCGGCGCAGCACTTCGACATGGATGAAGATATCCTCGGGCCGGCCGAACACATTGGCAAAGCCGAAGCCCTTGCCCTTGTCGAACCATTTCACCCGCGCCGGTTCCAGCGGCAGGGCGGCAATCGCCTCGGGGGTGGTCTCGCTCAGATCCTCGACCACGACCGAGCGATTCTCATCCTCGGGGGGGGTGATCTCGAGCACCTCGACCGCCTGCGCCCCGCGCGGCGTGGCCTGCACGCTCACCGTGATCCCGGCGCCATCGGCCACCGAGCTCTGACCGAAATTGCGCAGCACATTGCCATGCAGCAGGATGTCAGGCCCGCCGCCCGCATCCAGGATGAAGCCGAAACCCTTGCCGGGATCGAACCATTTCACCCGGCCAGCCACCTGTCGCAGTTCGGAGCTGTCTTCGTTCATCTATCCTCTTTCGTCGCAGGTCCCTGGCGGTTTGCTCTTGAAACCTGCTCTGACGACGCCCGTTCACGTTACCGATGCAGTCTCACAGGTCGGGTGCGGGATTCAAGCGCAAAAAGTAAGGTATTCCTTACCTGCGCAATTCACGAAGCGCGAATTACGCACCAAAATCAAACGAATTCAGGGATTGAGGCGTTCCACCGTCCAGGCCGCTTCGGGGGTGACGCGACGCCAACGGAAGCGGTCATGCAGCCGGAAGGCGCCATCGGCCCAGAACTCGATTTCCAGCGGCGTGATCCGGAACCCGCCCCAGAACGGCGGGCGCTTCGGGTTCGGCCCCTGAGTCGCGGTGATCCGCGCCACCTCGGCCATTAGCGCCCCGCGCGAGGCCAGCGGCTGGCTTTGCTGCGACGCCCAGGCGCCAAGCCGCGACTTGAGCGAGCGCGAGGCATAATAGGCGTCGGCCTGCGGCCCTTCCTCGCGCGTGACCAGCCCCCGCACCCGGACCTGCCGACGCAGGCTCTTCCAATGCATCACGAAAGCCGCGCGGCCCTGATCGGGGCCGGCCTGCTCGATCTCCTGCGCCTTGGCCGAGCCGTAATTGGTATAGAAGACAAAGGCCCCGCCCGAGGGCGCGCCCCGCCCCTCGATCTCTTTCAGAAGCACCATCCGGACATTCGGCAGCCCCGCGGCATCGACCGTCGCAAGGGCGATCGCATTGGGGTCGTTCGGCTCGGTCTTTTCGGCCTCGTCCAGCCAGCGCTGCGCCAGGGCGAAAGGATCGTCGCCCGCGAAAATACCCGTTCTGTCGCTCATCCGTGTCTCCGTTTCCTTGCGCGCCCCCCGCCCCCGGCTCCGGGGGCGCCCGGTCGCGCCGCATCGCCGCGACGCGCCGCGGCCTTGATGCCCCCGAATTCTTCGCCTAATGCTGGCGCACTTACCAGAGGGAAGCGAAGGAAAACGCAGATGTCGATGAACCTGTTGGCGGGCAAACGCGGTCTGATCATGGGACTGGCGAACGACAAATCCATCGCCTGGGGCATCGCCAAGGCCTGCGCCGATGCGGGCGCGGAGCTGGCCTTCTCCTATCAGGGTGAGGCGCTGAAGAAACGCGTGGAGCCGCTGGCGGCCAGCCTCGGCACGCCCTTGCTCTTTGAATGCGATGTCGCCGATGAGGCGAGCATGGACGCGCTTTTTGCCGGGCTGAAGGACGCCTGGGGCACGATCGACTTCGTCGTTCATGCGATCGGCTTTTCCGACAAGACCGAGCTGCGCGGCCGCTATGTGGACACCTCGCGCGGCAATTTCACGATGACCATGGATATCTCGGTCTATTCCTTCACCGCTGTCTGCAAGCGCGCGGCCGAGCTGATGCCCAATGGCGGCAGCCTGCTCACGCTGACCTATTACGGCGCCGAACAGGTGATGCCGCATTACAATGTGATGGGCGTGGCCAAGGCCGCGCTCGAGGCTTCGGTGAAATATATCGCCGAGGATCTGGGCAAGGTGGGCATCCGCTGCAATGCGATCTCGGCCGGGCCGATCAAGACGCTGGCGGCGAGCGGCATTGGCGATTTCCGCTACATCATGAAGTGGAACGAGCTGAACAGCCCGCTGCGCCGCAACGTGACGCAGGAAGAGGTCGGCAAGGCCGCGCTTTACCTGCTGTCCGATCTGGGCTCGGGCACCACGGGCGAGAACCTGCATGTGGATGCGGGCTATCACGTCGTCGGCATGAAGGCGGTGGATGCGCCCGATATCGACGTGGTGACCGGCCGCAAGGACTGAGCCGCGATGCTCGGCGCGCTGGCGGCGATCTATGTCGTGCATCTGGCCGCGGCGATCTCGCCCGGCCCCGCGATCCTGATGGCCGCGCGCACCGGCATGACCGAGGGCTTTGCCCGCAGCCTCTGGCTGTCGGTCGGGATCGGGCTCGGCGCGACGGTCTGGGCGGCGGCGGCGCTTTTTGGGCTGTCGGTGCTGTTTGCGATGGCGCCCGCGGCACTGGTCGCGCTGAAACTGGCGGGGGCGGCCTATCTGATCTGGATCGCGCTGCAGATCTGGCGCCATGCCCCCGATCCGGTCCCGGTGCCCGACGGGGCCACACCGCGCGGCCGCGGCGCGCTTTTGTGGCGCGGGCTTGCGACCCAACTGGCCAATCCGAAACCGGCGGTCTTCTTCGGCACGGTCTTTCTGACCTTCGTGCCGCCCGAGGCGCCTGCCTGGGTCTTTCCGGTGATCCTGGGCATCGTCTTTGTCAATGATGCGGGCTGCGCGATGCTGATCGCGCGGCTCTTCTCGCTCGAGCCGGCGCGGCGGCGCTATCTCGGGCTGAAAACCCTGTTCGAGCGGAGCTTCGGCGCGCTGCTCGCGGGGCTCGGGGTGAAACTTGCGCTGACCTGAGGGGGATGCCATGAACGACCGTCTGCCGCATGAAAAGGGCTTTCACGTCAGCTGGGACCAGCTGCATCGCGATGCGCGGGCGCTGGCCTGGCGGCTCGATGGCAAGGGGCCGGACAACGGCGCCTGGAAGGCGATCGTCGGCATCACGCGCGGCGGCATGGTCCCGGCCGCGATCGTCGCGCGCGAGCTGAACGTGCGGGTGATCGACACGATCTCGGTCAAGGGCTACAACCACCAGACGCAAAGCGAGCCGGTGGTGATCAAGGCGCCGCAGGCCGATCTGATGGGCGATGGCACCGGCATCCTGATCGTTGACGATCTGGTCGATTCGGGGCGGACGCTGGAACTGGTGCGCCGCCTCTACCCCAATGCGCATTTCGCCACGGTCTACGCCAAACCCAAGGGCCGCGAGCAGGTCGACACTTTCATCACCGAGGTGAGCCAGGACACCTGGATCTTCTTCCCCTGGGATATGGCGCTGCAATATGTCCAGCCCTATCGCGGCACCGACTGACGCCAACCCGGCCGCGCGCGCGGGGCCGCCTGCGGACGCTCCGCGGGGGATATTTCGCCACAGGTGATGGGGCAACCCCCGCGCCCTCCTCATCATCTGTGCTGAAATATCCCTGCCGGAGGCTCCGCACCCAGCCAAGGGCGCGCGGGCGGCCTTGGGCCCCCTCCCCCTCAACAGTGTGCAAATATCCCCGCCGGAGGCTCCGCCCTTGCCAAGCGCGCGGCGCGGTGCTTCGGTGGCGCGACGCAACCCGAGGACGCCCATGCCGCAGCCGCTCAACCCCGCCCTAGCCGCCACCTTTCCGCCCCCGGTGATGGAGGCGCGGCGCTGGCTCGAGGGGGTGGCCTTTCCGCCCGGGCGCCCGCTGATCAACGTCAGTCAAGCCGCCCCCGTCGATCCACCGCCGCGGGCGCTGCGCGAGGCGATTGCCGCGGCCGCGCTCGAGGACCCGGCCGCGCATCTTTACGGGCCGGTGCTGGGCAACCCCGAGCTGCGCGCCGAGCTGGCCCAGCAGTGGTCGGCGGCCTATGGCGGCGCGATCGCGCCCGCGCAGGTCGCGATCACCCAGGGCTGCAATCAGGCCTTCTGCGCGGTGATGGCGACGCTGGCGGGCGCGGGCGACGAGGTGATCCTGCCCACGCCGTGGTATTTCAACCACCGCATGTGGCTTGATATGCAGGGGGTGAAGACCGTGCCCTTGCCGACCGGCGCGGGGCTGCTCCCCGAGCCCGAGCGCGCGGCGAGGCTCATCACGCCGCGCACCCGCGCCATCGTTCTCGTGAGCCCGAACAACCCCGGCGGCGCGGAATATCCGGCCGAGGTGATCCGCGCCTTTCATGATCTGGCGCGCGAGCGCGGCATCGCGCTGATCCTTGACGAGACCTATCGCGATTTCGACAGCCGCTCGGGCGCGCCGCATGACCTCTTTGCCGATCCCGACTGGGACCGCGCCTTCATCCATCTCTATTCCTTTTCCAAGGCTTACCGGCTGACCGGCCACCGGGTCGGCGCCATCGTCGCAAGCCCCGCGCGGCTCGCCGAGGTCGAGAAATTCCTTGATACGGTGGCGATCTGCCCCGGGCAGCTGGGCCAGATCGCGGCGCTTTGGGGCATGCGAAACCTCGGCCAATGGGTCGCGGGCGAGCGCGCCGAGATCCTCGCCCGGCGCGCGGCGATGGCCGAGGGCATCACCGCCCTGCCCGGCTGGGATCTGTTGGGCTGCGGCGCCTATTTCGCCTATGTCACCCATCCCGACCCGCGCCCGGCGCCCGAGTTCGCGAAGGCCCTCGTGCGCGAGGCGGGCGTCCTGCTTCTGCCCGGCACGATGTTCATGCCCGAGGGCGATCCCGCGGGCACCCGCCAGCTGCGCATTGCCTTTGCCAATATCGACGCCGCGGGCATCGCCGAGCTGATGGCCCGTCTGGCCGCCCTGCCCCAGCACTAACCTTGCGGGCCCGCCCGCGAGGCCCTAAACAGCGCCTGACGCAATCCGAGGGAGGCCCCGATGTCGAACAAGCTGCGCAGCCATGGCAAGAGCACGGTGGTCTGGGTGCTGCTGGCGATGCTGATCCTCGGGCTCGGGGGCTTTGGCGTCACCAGCTTCTCGGGCGGCAATGCCGCAATCGGCGCCGTGGGCGACACCGAGATCAGCGTGAACGACTACGCCCGCGCCCTGCGCAGCGAGATGAACGCCGCCAGCGCCCAGCTTGGCCAGCCAGTCGGCATGGCCGAGGCGCGCGCCATGGGCCTTGACCGGCAGGTGCAGGGCCAGATTTTCGGCGAGGCGGCGATCAGCGAACAAGCGCGCCGGCTGGGCCTGTCGGTGGGCGACGCCGAGATCACCCGCCAGATCCAGAGCGCGCGGGCCTTTCAGGGCCTGAACGGCCAGTTCGACCGTGAGACCTATCGTCAGGCCCTGCGCAACGAGGGCTATACCGAGGCCACGTTTGAAACCCAGCTGCGCGCCGATGTCGCCCGCTCGATCCTGCAAACGGCGGTGGTGGGCGGTGTGACCGCGCCCGCCACCCTGACCGAGGCCTATGCCGCCTTCCTCACCGAAAGCCGCGATCTGGAACTGGCCGAGGTGACCGAGGCCGATCTGTCCGCCGCGATCCCCGAGCCGACCGAGGACGCGCTGAAGGCCTGGCATCAGGAGCATGCCGCCGAATTCACCGCCCCCGAAACGCGCGAGATCACCTATGTCTGGCTGACGCCGCTGATGCTGCGCGACAAGGTGCAGGTGGATGAGGCAGCACTCCAGGCCGCCTATGACGCGCGCCGCGATGAATTCGTGCAGCCCGAGCGGCGCATGGTCGAGGAGCTGGTCTATCCCTCCGCCGAAGAGGCCGCGGCGGCCAAGGCGAAATACGATGCGGGCGAGGCGAGCTTTGCCGATCTGGCGGCCGCGCGCGGCCTCAGCCTTGAGGATATCGACATGGGCGAGGTGACGCGCGACCGGCTGGGGCCTGCCGCCGATGCGGTCTTCGCGCTGGAAGAGCCCGGCGTTGTCGGCCCGATCGAAAGCGCGCTGGGGCCTGCGCTTTATGCGATGAATGCGATCCTGCCCGGGCAGGAGGTCACGCTGGAAGAGGCGCGCGACGAGCTGGTCGGCGAGGCCGAGATGGCGCGCGCGCGCAAGATGATCGGCGATCAGACCGCCGATCTCGAGGATCGTCTGGCGGGCGGCGCCACGCTTGAGCAGATGGCCGAGGAAACCGAGATGGAGCTCGGGACGCTCTCCTTCGGCCCGGGCACCGATGCGGGCATCGCGGGCTATGAGGCATTCCGCGCCGCCGCCGCGGCGGTGACCGAGGAGGATTTCCCCGAGCTTGGCAACCTCGATGACGGCGGCGTCTTCGCGCTGCGCCTCGACGGGATCACGCCCGCCGCGCTGAAGCCCTTCGACACGGTGCGCGATCAGGTCGCCGCCAGCTGGCGCGCCGCCCAGCTGACCACGCTGAAATCCGAGCGCGCGGCCGAGATCGTCGCCGCGGTCGCGGGCGGGGCGACGCTCGCCTCGGCCGGGGTGCTCGTGGAAAGCCACGGCGCCGTGCCGCGCACGGGCTTTCTGCCGGGCGTGCCGCAGGGCCTGCTGCCCAAGGCTTTCGAGACCGAGCCGGGCAAGGCTGCGGTGGTCACCGAGGGCGGCCGCGTCTTCGTGCTCTCCGTCACCCGGGTGATCGCGGGCGATCCGGCCTCGGACGAGGCGGCGCAGGTGCGCTCGGCCGCCGGGCGTCAGATCGGCCAGTCGATGGCCAATGACCTGATCGCGCTCTATGCCACCGCCGCGCAGGCCGAGGCGGGGCTGACGATCGACACGGCCGCGATCAACGCGGTTCAGGCTCAGTTGCAGTAAGGGGCGGATATGGCTGCGCTTTTTCCCTCGTTTGAGGTTTTCGAGGCGGCTTGGGCCGCGGGCCGCAACCAGCTGGTCTATGCCCGTCTGGCCGCCGATCTCGATACGCCCGTGTCGCTGATGCTGAAGCTGACCGAGGCGCAGGCGAATTCCTTCATGCTGGAATCGGTGACCGGCGGCGAGGTGCGCGGGCGCTATTCGATCATCGGCATGAAGCCCGATGTGATCTGGGAATGCCGCGGGGATCAGGCCCGGATCAACCGGCAGGCCCGCTTCGAGGAGCGCTTCGAGCCCCTGCCCGGCCATCCCTTCGAGAGCCTGCGCGCGCTGATCGCCGAGAGCCGGATCGAGATCCCCGAGGACCTGCCCGCCGCCGCCGCGGGGCTCTTTGGCTATCTCGGCTATGACATGATCCGGCTGGTCGAGCATCTGCCGAATGTGAACCCCGATCCGCTGGGCGTGCCCGATGCGGTGTTGATGCGGCCTTCGGTCGTGGCGGTGCTGGATGGCGTCAAGGGCGAGGTCTCGCTTTGTGCGCCCGCGTTCCAATCCTCGGGCCTCTCGGCGCGGGCGGCCTATGCGCAGGCCGCCGAGCGGGTGATGGATGCGCTGCGCGATCTCGACCGGGCCCCCGCCGAGGCGCGCGCCTTGGGCGAGGCCGCGCAGGTCGGGCTGCTGCGCTCGAACTTCACCCCCGAGGGCTACAAGGCCGCGGTCGAGAAGGCCAAGGAGTATATCCGCGCGGGCGATATCTTTCAGGTGGTGCCGGCGCAGCGCTGGTCGGCGGATTTCCCGCTGCCGCCCTTTGCGCTTTACCGCAGCTTGCGGCGCACGAACCCCTCGCCCTTCATGTTCTTCCTGAACTTCGGCGGCTTCCAGATCGTCGGCGCCAGCCCCGAAATCCTCGTGCGGCTGCGCGAGGGTGAGGTGACGATCCGCCCGATCGCGGGCACCCGGCCGCGCGGCGCCACGCCTGAGGAGGACCGCGCGCTGGAGGCCGATCTGCTGGCCGACCGCAAGGAGCTGGCCGAGCATCTGATGCTGCTCGATCTGGGGCGCAACGATGTGGGGCGGGTGGCGAAAATCGGCACGGTGAAGCCGACCGAGAAATTCATCATCGAGCGCTATTCCCACGTCATGCATATCGTCTCGAACGTGGTGGGCGAGCTGGCCGAGGGCGAGGATGCGCTGTCGGCGCTGCTCGCGGGGCTGCCCGCGGGCACGGTCTCGGGCGCGCCCAAGGTGCGCGCGATGGAAATCATCGACGAGCTGGAGCCCGAGAAGCGCGGCATCTATGGCGGGGGGGTCGGCTATTTCGCGGCCAATGGCGAGATGGACATGTGCATCGCGCTGCGCACCGCGGTGGTCAAGGATCAGACGCTTTATATTCAGGCGGGCGGCGGCGTCGTCTTCGACAGCGACCCCGAGGCGGAGTTTCAGGAAACCGTGAACAAATCCAAGGCCCTGCGCAAGGCGGCCGAGGATGCGGGCCTGTTCCTGCGGCAAGGCAACAGCTGAGCGGGGCCCCCGCTGATCCGGCGCGGCCTTCGAGGCGCGGCCGGGCAGAACCGAGAGAAAAAGCCGCGCGCGGGATCTGCCCCGCGCGCGGCTTTTGTCTTGGAACCTCTGGGGGGCGCGTTCTGATCGCGCCGCGCCCGACCGGGGTCGGGCCGCTGGGTTTTGCGCGGGGGGCCGCGCCCCCGGCCCCCCAATTCAAAACGCGCCGTCCTGCATCTGCGCGGTGACCGGCGCCAGCGTCACGCCGCGCGGCGCGCCCGCCGCCCAGGCGACCAGCCCCGCCACCGATTGCGGCCAGCTCGTCAGCATCACCACCAGCCGCCCGTCGCGGCTGGCCTCAAACCCCGCGCGGCCCAGCATCCGCTCGACCACCGGCGCATCCTCGCGCCCGGTGTCGAGCACCCGCCAGACCTCGGCCCCGGGCAGCCCCTCGGCGCCCGCGATCTGGGCCGCGGCATTCAGCCCCTGATCCTGCGTGATCAGCCCCAGCCCCTCGCGCGCCAGCGCCTTGGTCAGATGCTGCGCAAGGGCGCGGTTGTTCTGGATCAGCGGCTGAGCGGGCTCGACCAGCGCCACCGCCTCGGGAAGCGCGCGGTGCCAGGCCTCAAGCGCGACCTCGAGATCAGCGGGCGTGGCGCCTGCGGGCAAGGGCTGCGCAAGGATCGCCACCTCGAGCCCCGCAGCGCGGTATTCGGCCGCGCGCGTGGCGGCATCGGCCTGCCCGGGATCGAGCGCGATCGTCACCGGCAGGCCGAGCGTCTTCAGCGTGACCGGGTCGAGCCCGCCCGCTGCCGTGCCCGCATCATAGATCACCACCGACAGAAGCGCGGTCTCGGTCGGTGCCGCAAAGGCGCTGGCGAAGCGGCGCAGCGGCGGCGCCTCGGTGGCCGCGCTGTCGGGCGCGGTGATCGCGCCGCCCTCGCCGCTGGCCGCGGGGGCGGTCGGATCGGCGGGGGTGATGCTCGGCAGGCGGTTCACCCGCACGCCGCTGGCGTCAGTGAAGCCCGGCACCGGCGCGCCGCTGAGCTGGGGCGCCGACTGGCCATCGGGGCGGAAGACGCGCGGCAGTTCTGGCGCGACGGGGCTGACCGGGCTGCCATCGGGCAGAAGCACGATCTCGGCGCCGCTGTCGGGCGTGCCCGGTGGGGGGATCACCCGCGGCAGATCGGGCGCGGCGGTTCCGGTTCCGGTCGGGCCCGGTTCGGCGGGGAAGGCTGCGACCCGATCCGCGGGCGCGGCATCGCTGCCGGGCAGATCGACGGCTTCGGGATCGCGCGGCAGCGCGGCGGGGGCCGCGGGGTTCGGCGCCCCGGCGGCACTGCGCGCGCCCGCATCGGGTTGGGGCGCGTCCATCGCGCCGTCCTCGGCGGAGGCCATAGCAGAGGGATCGGCGGGCAGAATGCTGCCGGGCCCTGCCCCCTCCGGGGTGGCGGGCTCCAGCATCGGCGTGGCCACCTCGCCCGGCGGCGGCACCGGGACCGGCGCCTCGGGCTCCGG
>JACXUS010000261.1 GCA_014763785.1 Sphingomonadales bacterium
CTCCCACCTCGCGCAGGAGAAACGCCCGCCCCCCCGCGCCGATCGTCGTCATATCGAGCGGCCGCTCGGTCAAGAGCCGCCCGCCCGCCTGCAGCCGCCACAGGAAGCGATAGGCCGAGGCCAGAACCTCGGCCTCGGCCGGGCTCACGAAACCCGCGCGCGGGCCGATCCGCAATTGTGCCTCGACCCGGCGGGCCGCGGCGCCGGTGCGCAGCGCGAAACTTTGCGCCAGCAATTCAAGGTCTTGCAACCGGCCGGGGCCGATCTTGGCCTCCCAATCGCCATCCGGCGCCTTGGCGGCAAAGATCCGCGCGCGCATCTCGGCCAGATCGGGCATCACCTGCGCGCCCTGCCCCTTGGCGGCCAGAACCTCGAGCCGCGCGGCTTCGATATCGGCCAAAAGCCCCGGATCGCCCGCGATCCCGCGCGCCCGGGTCAGCGCCAGATGCTCCCAGGTCCAGGCCTCGGTCATCTGATAATCGCGGAAGCTGCCCAGCGAGACCGCCACCGGCCCCTGCTTGCCCGAGGGCCGCAGCCGCATGTCGACCTCATAAAGCCGCCCCTCGGGCATCGGCGCGCTCAGCGCGGTGATCAGCGCTTGCGTGAGGCGCGCGAAATAAGTGCGCGTGGGCAGGGGTTTCGGCCCCTCGGACTGCTCGGCCCCGGCGGCATCATAGATCACGATCAGATCGAGGTCGGAGGCCGCATTGAGCCGCTCGGCGCCGAGCGAGCCCATCCCGAGCACGGCCGCGCCGCGCCCCGGGGGCGGCCCATGCTTGCGCGCGAATTCCGCCACCACCGCGGGCCAGAGACCGGCCACCGCAACGCCCGCGATATCGGCATAACAGCGCGCCGCCTCGCCTGCATCCATCAGCCCGCGCAGGTGATGCACGCCCACGCGGAACTTCAACTCCTTGCTCCAACGCCTTGCTGTATCTAGCTTTTTCTCATAATCGCCAGCGCTGTCCAGCACCCCGTCGAAGCCCCGGCGCAGCTCGGCCAGCCCGGGCCAGGGCGCGAAGAACGCGCCCCCGATCACCGCATCGAAGACCCCGGGATTGCGCGAGAGATAGGCGGCCAGACCCGGCGCTGTTGCGCAGACGTCAACAATCAGGTCGATCAGCTGGGGATTGGCATCAAACAGCGAAAAGAGTTGAACTCCGGCCGGTAAGCCCTTGAGAAAGCCGTCAAATTGCCGAAGCGCCTCATCGGGGTCGGCGGCGGCCTCCTGCAGGCGGCGCAGGATCTCGGGCTCGATCCGGCCGAAGATCGCCTGCGCCCGGTCCGAGCGCAGACAGGGATAGGAGCGCCAGCCCGCCACCACCGCCTCGGCCACCTCCGACAGCGCGGGCCGTTCGGCCGCAGCCCCGGGCGCGAAGAACTCGCCGGTCAGCGCCTCGACCCGCTCGAGCCGCGCGCGCAGATGCGCCGACCAGGCTGCAACATCACCCTCGCCCATCATCGCCGCGATCCGCGCCAGCCCCTCGGGGCTGGTGGGCAGAAGCTGGGTCTGCGCGTCATTGACCATCTGGATGCGGTGCTCGATCTCGCGATGCGCGCGGTAGTGATCGGTCAGCTCGCGCGCGACCGGCAGCGGCACCCAGCCGCGGGCGGCCAGTTTCGCGAGGCCCCCGACCGTCGTCGGATCGCGCAGGCTTGGGTCGCGCCCGCCCGCGATCAGCTGGCGGGTCTGGGTGAAGAACTCGATCTCGCGGATGCCGCCCTGCCCCAGCTTCATATTGTGCCCGGGCAGCGCGATGGGCCCGTTCAGCCCCTTGTGGTCGCGGATGCGCAGCCGCATGTCATGCGCGTCCTGAATGGCGGCGAAATCCAGATGCTTGCGCCAGACGAAGGGGGTGAGCGTGCGCAGGAAGCCTTCGCCCGCCGCGAGATCGCCGCCGCAGGGCCGCGCCTTGATATAGGCCGCGCGCTCCCAGGTGCGGCCCTCGGCCTCGTAATATTGCTCGGCCGCGCCCATCGAGATGCAGACCGGGGTGACGCTGGCATCGGGGCGCAACCGCAGATCGGTGCGAAACACATAGCCGCCCGCGGTCACATCGGACAAAAGCGCCGTCATCTTGCGCGCGACCCGGATGAAGGCGGCGCGCGCCTCCATCCGGTCGTCGGGGTCATAGCGGGTCTCGTCGAAAAGGCAGATCAGGTCGATGTCGGAGCTGTAATTCAGCTCGCCCGCGCCCATCTTGCCCATGGCGAGCGCCACCATCCCGGCCGCCGTTTCGGCATCCTCGGGGCGCGCGCCCGGGATCTTGCCGCGGCGGATCTCTTCGGCCACGAGGCGGCGGATCGCCAGATCGACCGCCAGATCGGCCAGCCGGGTCAGCGCGCCGGTCACGGTTTCGAGCGGCCAGACCCCGCCCAGATCGGCCAAGGCTGTCAGCGCCGCGACCCGCCGTTTCGCCGCGCGCAGCGCCTCGCCAAGCTGATCGAGCGGGGTTTCGGGCAGCGGCGCAAGGGCGGCCTCCAGCGCCGCCTCGGGCGCCCCCGCCAGCGCGGGCCCGAGCCAATCGGCCTCGCGCGCCAGAACCCCCGCAAGGAAGGGCGAGCAGCCCGCCGTGCCCGCGATCAGATCGCGCAGCTCGGGGGCCAGATCGGGGAAAAGCGCCGCCGCATCCGCGCCGCGCTCGGGCTCGTAGGGGATCGGGCAACGGGTCAGGCGGGCGGCGAAGGGCATATGTCTCATGGCGCCACACTAGCCCCGCCGGGGGCCCGGTCAATGGCTTCCCTCCGACGTATCGCCATGGCAAAACGTCACGCGACGGGGGGGAGCGCATGAGCAAATCACTGAAACGGGTCGAGGCGGCGCTTGCAGCGGCGGGGCTCACGCCCGAGATCCGCGAGGTGGGGCAGGCCCGCACCGCCGCGGACGCGGCCGAGGCCGCGGGCTGCGCCGTCGATCAGATCGCCAAGTCGATCATCTTTCGCGGCGAGGAAACCGGCCATGTCGTGCTGTTCCTGACCGCAGGCGGCAATCGGGTCAGCCCCGCGAAAGCCAGCGCGGTCGCGGGCCAGAGGCTTGGCAAGGCCGATGCCGAGCTGATCCACGCCGAGACCGGCTTTGCGATCGGCGGCGTCTCGCCGGTCGGCCATCTGACGCCGGTGCGCGCGTTTTTCGACCCGCGCCTGCTGGAGTTTGCTGAAATCTGGGCCGCGGCCGGCACGCCGCGCCATATCTTTCGCGTGGCGCCCGGGGATCTGTTGCGGGTGACCGGCGCCGAAGCGGCCGATTTCACTGAGTGACCAACCGGTCAGGGGGGCGCTGCCCCCCGCCTGCGGCCCCCCCGGGATATTTCGGCACTGTTGAGGAGATACGCCTTTTCCCTCAACAGTGCTCAAATATCCCGGGGGAGTCTTCGCAGAAGACGGGGGCAGAGCCCCCTGCGCGGCTCGATGTAAAAAACTTTCACATGCCCTCTTGACCGGCGGCCCCGGCCCTCCCATCTTGGCTCATGTAAAGGCAATTCACATCCCCGAACGGAGGTCCCCATGTCTGCCTATGCCTATTCCGACACCGCCGCCCGCCCGGGCCCGGTCACCCGCACCCTCAACTGGCTCGATGAACGCGGGCCGATGTCGTGGATCGTGGTGATGGTGGGCTCGTTCATCTTCGCCGGTCCGCTGGGCCTTCTGGTGCTGGGCTTCATCCTGATCACCGGGCGCTTCGGCCGCGGCTGCCGTGTGGCGCGCGAACGGCATCAGGCGCGCTTTGGGGCCTGCGGTCCGCGGATGCATTTCCACGCCCGCCGCGCCACCGGCAATGCCGCCTTCGATGCCTACAAGGCCGAGACGCTGGCGCGGCTCGAGCGCGAGCAGGATGATTTCGAGTCCTTCCTGCGCCGCCTGCGCGAGGCCCGCGACAAGGCCGAGTTCGACCAATATATGGACGAACGCGCCCGTGCCGCCGAGGCCCCTGAGGAGGAGAGCGCCGAACCGGGCCCCGCGCCCGAGGGTCAAAAGCCCGGCGCCTATTGATCGGCTGATCCCCGGGGCCTGCCTGTCC
>JACXUS010000262.1 GCA_014763785.1 Sphingomonadales bacterium
AGGGAGAACGTCTGATCCTCTGGTCGGGTTCCGGCGGCGGTGCCGCGTCAGGGAGATCAAGAACCCGATGCACATGTGATATGGGAGTATCCGCGTGCTGAACTTGACTTAGGTCAAAACGGGCACTGGTTAAACTGCGACATGTTGTACACTGGGTCACGTTTTAGCCAGAAATCGGTGATGACCCCGTGAAAACAAGGGGTTTTTCAGCAAGCCGCCCGCGGCTTTTCAGGCTATCGCCGCCCATCTGCGACAACCCGCCGCAGGGGTGTCACAGCTCGTGCAGGCCAAGCCGGATCGCCCGGTTGTCATTGCGCTTGAGAACCGACTCGCCCATGCGCCGGGCAAGCGTCTTGTGGCCCTTCGCGACCGCCCTCTGGAACAGCTCGCGCTGGTAGCGCGGGAAGTCGCGCCGGGCGCGCAGAAGGCGGTGGAAATCCGCTTCGGTGAGGCTGCCATCGAGGGCAGCCAGAAGGATCGGGCTCAGAAGCCCCATCTGGTGCAGCGACGACCCCAGCCGATGCCCCATCAGCGGTGTGCGCAGCTTCATCACGTTCGATCCGGTGAACCGGTCGACATGGCCCGCATCGAGCGGCTCGTAAGGATCGTAGAGAATCGTCACCTTGCGCGCCGCGTGGCTCGCCTGCGCCGCGTCGCCGTATTTGCCCGAGAAATCCCGGTCCCAAGCCACCTTGTAGCGCGTCTCCCAGGGCACGATGGTCTTGTCGAGCGTCGACTGAGGCGAGATCGCCACCACATCCGCCCCCGGACAGGCCGCCGAGAAGGCGCAGGCCGCATAGCCGCCCATCGACTGACCGATCGCCGCGACACGGCCCAGCGGCGCGCGGGCCGCCTCATCGGCCAGCGCGGCGCGGAGCGCGGGCGCGAACTCGGGCGCATTGCCCCAGCTGCGGCTGTCATCCATCACGAAGAGCGCACGGCGTGGTGCGGCGCCTGCGGGCCGCCCGCGCCCGAGGGCGGTGGCGACAAATTCCGGCGAGGGCCCGCGCGCGGGGTCATGACCCACCGAGGCAAAGGCGATCACCAGATCGGCGCCCGGCTCGCCCCCGGCCACTCCCCCGGCATCGGCTCCGGCCTCGGGCTCTTGCGGGCCCGGCCGCGCAATCCGGATCGGGCCAAGCTGCAAGACCAGATCAAGGGTCATCGCGGCCTCCTGTCTTTGCCCCAAGCGATCGGCCGGCCTTCGGCCCCGGCGCCCCGCCCCGGCCCGACCCTTGCGCCCAAGGCGCAAGGGTCGGGCGCCCCTAGTACAACCCGCCCGAGCTGACGGTGCCGAAATCGGCCTTCTTCGGAATGACCCGCGTCTGTCCGGTCGATGTGGTGACCGAAGTGCCGCCCTGATCGGTCTCGCCCTGCGCGAACAGCGGCAGGTTCGCCCCCATCGCAAAGCCGCCATCGACCACAAGGCCGATCCCCGCCATCTGCTCCTGACCGTCGCGCAGATATTCCGCCTGCACGAAATCGCCGGTCGCGCTGTCGGGCAGGCGCTCGCCGGTGAAGCGGTTGAACTTCACCCAATGGCCCCCCGGCGGCACCTTGAACTTGGTCCCGCCATAGGTCTTGACCGCTTCCTTCATGAATTCGTTGAACACCGGCACACAGAGCGTGCCGCCATAGGCCCCCGCGCCCAAGCCCCGCGGCTGGTCATAGCCCATATAGCACGAGGCCACGATATTCGAGGTAAAGCCGGTGAACCATACGTCCTTGGCGTCGTTCGTGGTCCCGGTCTTGCCCGCCACCGGCACCGGCAGATTGACCCCCGAGCCCGAGCCGCGGATCACCGCCCCCTCCATCAGCGAGATCATCTGGAAGGCGGTGATCGGGTCGATCACCTGCTCCTCGGTCGAGACGATCCGCGGCCCCAGCCCCTGCGCCAGATTGGCCTCGCGGCAGTCGGCGCATTGGCGCTGATCGTGGCGATAGATCGTGCGGCCCCAGCGGTCCTGCACCCGGTCCACCAGCGTGGGTTCCACCCGCTTGCCGCCATTGGCGAACATCGCATAGGCCGAAATCAGCTGATACATTGTGGTTTCCTGCGCCCCGAGCGAGTTCGCAAGGAACGGGTTCATCGGATCATAGACCCCGAAGCGCTCGGCATATTGCGCGACCGTCTCCATGCCGATTTCCTGCGCGATCCGGATCGTCATCAGGTTACGCGACTGCTCAAGCCCGGTGCGCAAAGGCGTAGGCCCATAGAATTTGTTCGAGGCGTTCTTCGGCCGCCACAGGCCCTGCGGCGTGTTCACCTCGATCGGCGCGTCGACCACGATTGTCTCGGGGGTGAAGCCGCTGTCCAGCGCCGCCGCATAGACGAAGGGTTTGAAGTTCGAGCCGGGCTGGCGCATCGCCTGTGTCGCGCGGTTGAAGACCGAGGATTGATAGCTGAAGCCGCCCTGCATCGCGATGACGCGGCCGGTGTTCACATCCATCGCCATGAAGGCGCCTTCGATCCGCGGCACCTGCCGCAGGGTCCAGCGGATGAAGCTGCCGTCGGCATCCTTGGTCATCGCGCGCACCAGCACGACATCGCCCACATCGACCAGATCGCCCGCGCCGCGCGCCTTGGGGCCGAGCTTGCCATCTGCCCCGAGCTTGCGCGCCCAGGTCACATCCTCGGCCGGGATCCAGTGGCCGTCGGCATCTTCCTCGATCCCCTCGATGCCGATCCGCGCCGCGCCCCCCTCAAGCGTCAGCACCACCGCCGGATGCCAGCCCGCAATATCGCGCGGCGCCTTGTCGGTGGGCACCGCATCGAGCGCCGCGCGCCAGGCCCGCTCATCGCCCAGCTGATCGGCGGGGATCACCGCCCCGGTGCCGCGCCAGACGCCGGTGCCGCGGTCGTATTTCTCCAGCGCATTCTGCAGCGCCTTGGCGGCATGGGCCTGCATCTCGGGGTTCACCGTCGCGCGGATCGTCAGACCGCCGCCGAAGAATTCCTCCTGCCCGAAGCTCTTCGAGAGCTGGCGGCGGATCTCATCGGTGAAATAGTCGCGCGGCGGCAGCGCCTGACGGAAGGGCGGGAAATCGCCATTCTGCACCGAGGCCACGGGCTTCAGCCGCTCCGAGCGATAGGTTTCTTCGGTGATATAGCCGTTCTGCCACATCTCGTTCAGAACATAGTTCCGCCGCCCCTGCAGCTTCTCCATATTGCGCACGGGGTGGAAATTCGACGGCGAGGCGGGCATCGCCGCAAGCGTCGCCGCCTCATGCGGCTCGAGCTGCGAGAGGGTCTTGTTGAAATAGGTCTGCGCGGCCGCGGCCACGCCATAGCTGTTCTGGCCGAGGAAGATCTCGTTGAGGTAAAGCTCAAGGATACGCTCCTTGGAGAGCGCCTTCTCGACCCGGCTCGCGAGGATCAATTCCTTGATCTTGCGCTCCATCGAGCGGTCCGAGGAAAGAAGGAAGTTCTTCATCACCTGCTGGGTGATCGTCGAGGCGCCGCGCACGTCCTGACCGCGCGATTGCACCGCCTGCACCAGCGCCGCCACCATGCCGCGCGCGTCATAGCCTGGGTGCGACCAGAAATGCTTGTCCTCGGCCGAGATGAAGGCATCCTTGACCAGATCGGGGATATCCTGGATCGGCACGAAGATGCGGCGCTCCTCGGCGAATTCGTCGATCAGCCGGCCCTCGCCGGAATAGATCCGCGAGATCGTCTTGGGGGTATATTGCGCGAGCTGCTCATGGCTTGGCAGGTTGCGCGAATACATCCAGAAGATCGCGCCGATCACCAGCGCCCCGAAGAAGAGCGCGGTGACGATCCACGAGAACAGCCCCCCGAGCGCAGACAGGATAAAACGGATCAACGACCACCCCCATGGGGCGACGGCCCCGGTTCGGCCCCCTCTTAACGCGCGGGCGCGCGGGGGTCAAAACAACTTGGTGTAAGACGGGCGGGAAGCTGCGCGGCGATCGCAAGACATGGCCCGGACCGTGCCCAGCCCCAACCGGCGCCCCCGGCCGCATCGCCGCAAGGGGGCCC
>JACXUS010000263.1 GCA_014763785.1 Sphingomonadales bacterium
GTGCGGCGCCGGACTGGCGGGCACGGACAGGATCGCGAGGCAGGGTTAAGATCGGGTTGATCCGCGGCAAATCCGGGCGCGCGTGGCACCCGGGGCCTGCGTCAGTCGCCTGCGTCAGTTGCCTGCGGCCGGGGCGGTCGCGGCTTCCGCAGGCGCGGGGGCCGCCGCAGGGTCCGCCGGGGCGGCGTCAGCCGTGGGCGCATCGGTCCCGGCCGCGGGCGCCGCAGCCTCGGGGGCCTCTTCGGTCAGCACATTCTCGTTCCAGTTGCCGCTGGCGACCTCGCCGCTTTTATAGCGCATCACGCCCTTGCCCTGACGCTTGCCCTGCACGAACATCCCCTCGTAGACGTCGCCATTGCCATAGGTCGCAACGCCCATCCCGTCGATCTCGCCATTGCGCCAGCCGCCCTCATAGGTGAAGCCGTCCGGCATGGTGATCCGCCCCTGACCCGAGCGCTGCCCGGCCTCGAAGCCCCCCTCGTAGATCGTGCCATCGGCATAGGTGGCGCGGCCCTGACCATGGCGCTGGCCATCGGCCCAGTCGCCTTCGTAAATATAGCCGTCGGGATAGGTCATCTTGCCCTTGCCGTGGTTGCGCGCGGCGAGGAAGTCACCCTCATAGACCAGACCATTGGCATAGCGCGCCACGCCCGTGCCCTCGATCACGCCGCCCGACCAGTCGCCCTCATAGCTCGAGCCATCGGGATAGGTGATCTTGCCGCGGCCCTCGGGCAGGTCGTTGCGGAAGGCGCCGACAT
The DNA here is from genome assembly GCA_014763785.1 of Sphingomonadales bacterium. Lineage (GTDB taxonomy): Bacteria > Pseudomonadota > Alphaproteobacteria > Rhodobacterales > Rhodobacteraceae > Rhodobacter. The sequence goes on from JACXUS010000263.1 coordinate 759, forward strand.
AGACCGAGCCATCGGGATAGGTGACCTGACCCACCCCCTCGATCCGGCCATTCGCCCAGTCGCCCTCATAGATATAGCCGTCGGTGCCCCGGAACACGCCCTTGCCGTGGCGCTGATCCAGAACGAAGCCGCCCTCATAGGTGTCGCCATTGGCATAGGTCACGCGGCCCTGACCCTGACGCTTGCCCGCGACCATCTCGCCCTCATAGACATCGCCATTGGCCTGCGTCAGCCGCCCGCGCCCGGCCATCAGCCCCTCGGCCCAGCCGCCCTCATAGGTCAGCCCGTCGGCCATGGTCAGCTTGCCTTGCCCCGCGCGCAGACCGGCGAGCATGTCGCCCTCGTAAATCGCGCCATCGGGATAGGTGATCTTGCCGCGGCCCTGCTTCTGCCCGCCGACCCAGTCGCCCTCGTAGCGATAACCATCGGGCCCGGTCAGCACGCCCGCGCCATTATGCAGCGCGTTGATGAATTGCCCGGTATAGGTCGTGCCATTGGCATAGTGCGCGACGCCGGTCCCGGTGATCTCGCCGGCTTTCCACTCGCCCTCATAGGTCGAGCCATCGGCGAAGGTGATCTTGCCTGTGCCATCGGGTTTGCCGCGGACGAAATGCCCCTCGTAGACCGAGCCATTGGGGAAGCGAGCGCGCCCCTCGCCGAGGATCTCGCCCGCGACCCATTCGCCCTCGTATTCATAGCCCGAAGGCAGGCGATAGGTGCCGCGGCCGTGCTGCTTGCCGTCCTTGAAGGTGCCCTCGTAGATGCCGCCGTCGTCATATTGCTTGGTGACGATCTCTTGTGCGCGGGCGGCGCCGGCCGCCAGAGCGACCGCCAAGCCCAGCCCGATGATGCCAGCGCGCGTCATGTCCTACCCCGAGGTTTCGTTGAAAGCCGCGCCACCCTAGTGCGCCCCCGCCCCCGAGACAAGCGCCGCGCCGTTCACCTTGTTGCGGGTGATTTTCGGCGTGCCGCGGGGTGCGCGGGCTTTTCTGCGGCGCGGCTTGCCGCTACATCCTTGAACCAAAGAGAGGGATGCACGCATGGCCGACCGTTTCCGCCTGACCCTGGCGCAGCTCAACCCGACGGTGGGGGCGATTGCGGCCAATGCCGAAAAGGCGCTCGAGGCGTGGCGCGCGGGCCGTGCGGCGGGCGCCGATATGGTCGCGCTGCCCGAGATGTTCCTGACCGGCTATCAGACGCAGGATCTGGTGCTCAAACCCGCCTTCGTGCGCGATGCGATGGCGGCGATGGAGGCCTTGGCCGCGCAGATCACCGATGGCCCAGCGCTGGGCATTGGCGGGCCCTGGTGGGACGAGAGCGGGCATTACAACGCCTGGTGGGTGCTGCAGGAGGGCCGCGTGGTGGCGCGCGCGCTGAAACACCACCTGCCGCATGACGATGTCTTCGACGAGATGCGGCTCTTTGATTCGGGGCCGATTTCGGGGCCCTACCGGATCGGGCCGATCCGCATCGGCTCGCCGGTCTGCGAGGATGCGTGGCACCCGGATGTGGCCGAGACGCTGGCCGAGACCGGGGCCGAGATCCTGCTGGTGCCCAATGGCTCGCCCTATCGGCGCGACAAGCTCGGCGATCTGCGGCTGCCGCTGATGGTGTCGCGGGTGATCGAGACGGGCTTGCCGCTGGTCTATCTCAACCTCGTCGGCGGGCAGGACGATCAGCTTTTCGATGGCGCCAGTTTCGTTCTGAACCGGCATGGCGAGCTGGCCGCGCAATTGGAGCCCTTTGCCGAAGAGATCGCGCATCTGGACTTCGAGCGCGGTCCCGAGGGGTGGCGCGCGCTGCCCGGGCCCGTCACGCCGCAGCCCGACGCCTGGGAGCAGGACTATCACGCGATGGTGCTGGGGCTTGCCGATTACCTCGGCAAATCCGGGTTCAAGAAGGTGGTTCTGGGCCTGTCGGGCGGGGTCGATTCGGCGCTGGTGGCGGCGATTGCGGCCGATGCGGTAGGGCCTGAGAATGTGCATTGCGTGATGCTGCCCTCGCGCTTCACCTCTGCCGCGTCGCTCGAGGATGCGGCGGATGCGGCGGCGCGGATCGGCTGTCGGCTCGATACGGTGTCCATTGAAGAGAGCCGCGATGCGGTGGGCGGTGCGCTTGCGCATCTGATGGCGGGCACCCAGCCCGACGTGACCGAGGAGAATATCCAGTCCCGCCTGCGCGGCGTGATGCTGATGGCGATCTCGAACAAGTTCGGGGGCATGCTCCTGACCACCGGCAATAAATCCGAGGTGGCGGTGGGGTACTGCACCATCTATGGCGATATGGCGGGGGGGTATAACCCGCTGAAGGATCTTTATAAAACCCGGGTGTTCGAGACCTGCCGCTGGCGCAACGTGAACCACCGGCCCTGGATGAAGGGCCCCGCGGGCGTGGTCGTGCCGCCGCAGATCATCGACAAGCCGCCCTCGGCAGAGCTGCGCGAGAACCAGACGGATCAGGACAGCCTGCCGCCCTATGAGGTGCTCGATGCGATCCTCGAGCGGTTGGTCGAGGGCGATCAGTCGGTCGAGGAGGTGGTCGCGGCCGGGTTTGACCGCGCGACCGTCAAGCGGATCGAGCATCTTCTGTATATTTCCGAGTGGAAGCGGTTCCAGTCGGCCCCCGGCCCGCGGCTGACCACCCGCGCCTTCTGGCTGGATCGCCGCTATCCGATGGTCAACCGCTGGCGCGATCCGGGCTGAGGGTGCGGGGGGCTCTGCCCCCGGCTCTTGCGAGCCCCCCCGGGATATTTTCGCACAGATGATGCGCAGGCTGCTTCATCATCTGTGCCCAAATATCCCGGGGTGAATGAGCCGCAAGGCTCAGAGGGGCAGCGCCCGTCTTGTGACCCTACGCGGGCACGCGATCCGCTTGACGAGAACCTTTGTCGTGCCGACAGTAGAATATCACATCCGCAAGGTTACGTATTTTGATGACCAGGGAAGATTTTTACAGCAACGAGCGTTTCAGCAAGGAGGCGCGCGCGAACGCAGTCGCGCCGGAGCTTGTTGACCACTACGCGCGCCAGCTTCATGCCGAGCCCGATGTTGTGGCCGATTTGAAATTCGCCCATGAGGCAGATTCGGCCGACTATTCCGACGATGAGTTTGCTGCGCTGCGGGTGCATCTCTCCGCACTGATGAACCAGCAGTTTGTCGCGGCAGGGTTCAGGCCGTACACGGCGGCCTCCGTGCCGCTTTATAGCGCCCTCAGCGATTTCAATGGTTGGTATCTGGAGCGGGTC
>JACXUS010000046.1 GCA_014763785.1 Sphingomonadales bacterium
CACCGATCCCCCTGCCAGGGCCTCCCCCCGGCCGCGGCCACATCTGCGCGCCCTCACACAGAACCTGAGCGCGGATGCCCGTTTTTCGCACAGACCGCGGCGCATATATTAGCCGCAACAGCAAACACCGGAGACGAAAATGACCACCGCCATTCACCCCCAGACCCGGATCGGCCATGTCCATCTGAAGGTCGCCGATCTTGACCGCGCCATCGCCTTTTACTCGGGCGTCCTCGGCTTTCCCGTGCAGCAGCTTTACGGCCGTCAGGCGGCCTTCCTCGGCGCGGGCGGCTATCACCATCACATCGGCCTGAACACCTGGGAAAGCAAGGGCGGCCACCCGCCCGCGCCGGGCACGACGGGCCTTTACCACACCGCGATCCTCTATCCCGACCGCGCAAGCTTCGGCGACGCGCTGCGCCGGCTGATCGCGGCGGGGATCCCGCTTGAAGGGGCCTCGGATCATGGTGTCTCCGAGGCGCTCTATCTGCGCGATCCGGATGGCAACGGGGTCGAGCTTTACCGCGACCGCGCGCCCGAGGACTGGCCGCGCGATGCGCAGGGCAACCTGAAAATGGTGACCGAGCCGCTCGACCTGCGCGCGCTTCTGGACGAGGCCCCGGCCGAGGGCTGATCAGGCCGGGCTGCGGCGGCGCAGGTTGGGCAGGCGGGCGAACATCACCGCATTGCCCGCCAGCGTCAGCCCCAGCCCCGCCAGCGCCAAGGGCGTCCAGACGAACCCCTCGAAGACCGAGGACGCCATCAGCGCGATCACCGGGAACATCACCGTGGCATAGGCGGCCTTGCCCGTGCCAACCCGCGCGACCAGCATCAGATAGGTGGTGAAGCCGACCACCGAGCCGAAGACCGACAGGTAAATCAGCGCCGCGCCATAGCGCAGATCGGGCGGCGCCACGATCGGCGTGCCGGTGGCCAGAATGATCGCCAGCAGCACCAGCGCGCCATAGCTCATCCCCCAGGCATTCGCGGTCAGCGGCGGGATGCCCGCGGCCGAATTGCGGCGCGAGACCATGTTGCCGAAGCTGAAGAAGAGCGTGCCGAGCCCGGCAAGGCCGATCCCCTTCAGCGTATCCAGATCGGCCGCATGCCCGATCAGATCGGGGGCAAACAGCGCGACCAGCCCCACCGCCCCCAGGACCGTCGCCCAGAGCGCCCGCGGCGCGATCCGGTCGCCGAAAATCAGCCGCGCATTGACCGCATTGTAGATCGTCGCCAGCGAGAAGATCACCGACACAAGCCCCGAGGGGATGAACCGCGTGGCATTGTAGAAGCAGATGAAATTGAAGGAAAACAGGCACAGCCCCTGCAACAGGACAAACCGGTGCCCGCCCCGGGGCACAGGCGTCAGCCGCCCCAGAGCCGCCAGCCCCGGCAGCATCAGCACCGCGGCCAAAGCGAAACGATAAAAGACCGAGGTCAGCACCGGCACCGGCCCCAGCTGCATCGCAATGGCGATCCATGTGGTGCCCCAGATCAGGACGGTGGCGGCGAAAAGGGCAAATGTCATGGTGCTCTCCTTTCGCCCCTCCTGCCACGCGCCGCCCGCCTGCGCTTGCACGATCTTGCGCATTTTGCGCCGTCCCGCGCGCCGCGCCCGTTTCCGCCGCCCCGCGCCCGCGCTAGGCTGGCCGCGAAAGGATGCGCCATGCCCGCCCCCGCCACCGTTTTCGAATCGCTCAGCCGCTCCAATGCGCGGCTCGAGGCCCTGCGCGATCTGGGTCAGGGCATCAGCCTTGCCCGCTGGAGCAATGCCCGCGACCGGGTGCGCTATGAAAATACGCGGATGCATGTGCTCAGCCTCTATCTGGAGAACGGTCAGGAAAGCCGCCGTCTGGATCGCGGGCGCATCGCGGGCGCGCCGGGCGCCTTTTGCCTGATGCCGCAGGGCGCGCGATCCGATTGGGAGATCGGCGGCAATTTCCGCTTCCTGCACCTTTATCTGCCCGATCCGGTGCTGCGCGCCTTCGCGGCCGAGACGCTCGAACGCGATCCCGCGGGGCTCGATCTGCCCGAGCTGACCTTCGTCGCAGCGCCCGGCCTTGCCCGGCGGATGGCCGATCTGGGGCAGGCCGAGGGTCCGATTGCCACGCAAGCCGCGCTCGGCGAGGTGCTGCACGAATTGCTCACCGCCCCCGGGATCGGCGGGCTGAAACCCACGCCCGCGCGCGGTGGCCTCGCGCCCGCCGCGCTGCGCCGGTTGCGCGCATATATCGAGGAGAACCTTGATCAGCCGCTCAGCCTTGGCACCCTTGCCGCGCTGGCAGGTCTGTCAGAGTTCCACTTTCAGCGCGCCTTCCGCGCCCGGATGGGCCGCTCGCCCCAGTCTTATGTCGAGGCCCGCCGGATCGCCCGCGCCGAGCCCCTGATCGCCGCGGGCATGGCCCTGGCCGAGGTCGCCGCGGCCTGCGGCTTTGCCCATCACAGCCATCTGACGCGGGTCTTTCGCGCGCATCGCGGGGTGACCCCCAGCGCCTGGCGCGCCGCCACCCGGCTTTGACACCGATACAATCGGCGCGCTGGACCTCTGCCTGCCGCGGTGCTTAGATCGCCGCCCAAAGGAGAAGTCCCATGGCTTTCGGCACCCATATCCGCACCTATTTCAATGGCCAGTGGCACGAGGGCGATGTGCCCGTGATGCGCGCCGCCGACCACGGCATCTGGCAGGGCAGCTCGGTTTTCGACGGGGCGCGGCTGTTTGACGGGCTGATCCCCGACCTTGACGCACATTGCGCGCGGGTGAACCGTTCGGCCGAGGCGCTGATGATCACGCCCACGGTGGACGCGGCCGAGATGGTCGAGATCGCCCGCGAGGGGCTTCGGAAATATGCCAAGGGCGCCGCGGTCTATATCCGGCCGATGTATTGGGCGATCCACGGCTCGGAACTGGGCGTGGCGCCCGCGCAAGGGGAAACCGGCTTTGCGCTCTGCCTCGAACAGGTCGCGATGCCCGATCCCGAGGCCGCGACCACGCTGACCACGACAAGCTTCCGCCGCCCCGTGCTGGCCGACAACGTCTGCAACGCCAAGGCGGGCTGCCTCTACCCGAACAACGCGCGGATGCTGGTCGAGGCCAAGCGCAAGGGCTTTGGCAATGCGCTGGTGCAAGATGCGATGGGCAATGTCGCCGAAACCGCCACCGCCAACGTCTGGATGGTCAAGGACGGCACCTATTTCACCCCGATCGCCAATGGCACCTTCCTGTCGGGCCTGACTCGGGCGCGCCACATGGGCCTGCTGCGCGCGGCGGGCCATGAGGTGATCGAGGCGGTCCTCACCCTCGATGATTTCCGCGCCGCCGACGAGGTCTTCCTGACCGGGAACTTCTCCAAGGTGACGCAGGTCTCGGCCTTCGACGATGTCACCTATACCGAGCGCCGCGCCACCCGCCGGGCGCGCGAACTCTACATGGACTGGGCGGCCGGCTGCCCGCTCTGATCCGCGCCGGTTGCCAAACCGCCGCCCGCGCGCGATGATCGCGCGCGGGCCGTAACCCGGCCAAGGGAGGGATCATGCGCAAGTTCCTTGTGGTGCTCGACGACACCCGCGAATGCCTGAATGCGATGCGCTATGCCGCGTTGCGCGCCAATCACACCGGCGCCGGGGTCACCATCCTGTCGGTGATCCCGCCCGAGGAATATCAGCACTGGATCGGCGTCGCCGAGATCATGCGCGCCGAAGCCCGCGAGCGGATCGAGGCGCATTTCGAGGTCTTCGCGAAATGGATGCGCGACAAGCAGGGGGTAAACCCCGAGCTGGTGATCCGCGAGGGTGAGCCGGTGACCGAGATCCTCGATCTGGTGCGCAGCGATCCGCAGATCGGCGTTCTGGTCCTTGGCGCGGGCACCGACAAATCCGGCCCCGGGCCGCTTGTGACACAGATGAGCCGCAATTCCGGCAGCCTGCCGATTCCGCTGACCGTGGTGCCGGGCGACATGTCCAAGGAACGCCTCGAGGCGATCACCTGATCCCCTCCGCGCCGCTGTTTCTTCTTGGTTCAAATACTCGAAATTCGACGCCAGCCCCGGGTGGCAGCCTCGGATTTTTGAGTATTTTAGCCAAGAAGAAGCCTAGGGCAGGGGCGCGACCCTGCGGCGCGGCGTCGCCCCCGGGCGCGCTTTCGGCCCGTGAAACTTGACGAAAACGCTTGCCGCGCGCATATGTTCCCCAAGCCAAGGAGGCGCCTGATGTTCATCCAGACCGAGACGACCCCGAACCCCGCCACGCTCAAGTTCCTGCCGGGGCTGACCGTGCTCGAGGCCGGCACCGCCGATTTCCCCTCGGCCGAGGCCGCCGCGAAATCGCCGCTCGCCAAGCGCATCTTCGCGGTGACGGGCGTCACGGCCGTGTTCTTCGGCTCGGATTTCGTGACCGTGACCAAGGATGCCGGGACCCTCTGGGATCACGCGAAGCCCGCGATCCTCGGCGCGATCATGGAGCATTTCCAATCCGGCGCCCCGGTGATCGAGGGCGAAGGCGCGGCCGCGGGCGGCCATGCCGATCATGACGGCCCCGATGCGGCGATCGTGAGCCAGATCAAGGAATTGCTCGATACCCGCGTGCGTCCGGCCGTGGCGCAGGACGGCGGCGATATCACCTTCCACGGGTTCGAGCGCGGCGTGGTCTATCTGCATATGCAGGGCGCCTGCGCGGGATGCCCCAGCTCGACCCTGACGCTGAAAATGGGCATCGAGAACCTGCTGCGCCACTATATCCCCGAGGTGACCGAGGTGCGCCCCGTTGCGATCTGAGCGCTGGATCCTCGGCTTCGACACATCGGCCGCGCATTGCGCGGCCGCTTTGCTTCGCGACGGCGCCGAGGTCGAAACAAGGATCGACGAGATGGCGCGCGGTCAGGCCGAACATCTGATGCCGATGCTGGAAGACATGCTGGCGCGCGCAGGCATCGGCTGGCGTGACCTCTGTTCAATCGGCGTCGGCATCGGGCCGGGCAATTTCACCGGGGTGCGGATCTCGGTCGCGGCCGCCCGCGGGCTGGCGCTCAGCCTTGGCATTCCCGCCATCGGCGTCAGCACGCTCGAGGCCCGCGCGCTCAACGCCCCGCGCCCGGTCACCGTGATCGAGGATGCCCGCCGCGGCGAGGTCTATTGGCAGAGCTTCACCGATCAGGGCCCGGGCGCGCCGCGGCTCGATCCGGTTGACGCCCTGCCGCCGCCGGGCGGTTCGCTGATCCTGGGCACCGGGGCGCCCGCGGCCGCGGGCGCCCCCGCAGGGGATGCGCGGGGGCTGGCCCCCGCGCATCCCCTGCCCCGCGCCATTGCCCGCATCGCCGATCTGCGGGCCGCCACCCCGCAGCCGCGCCCGGCGCCGCTTTACCTGCGCGGCGCTGATGCGGCTCCGCCCGCCGATCCGCCGCCGGTGATTCTCGACTGATGCGGCCCGAGGACCTCGCCCGGCTGCATGCCGCCTGCTTCACCACGCCGCGGCCCTGGTCGGTGGCGGAATTTGCCGATCTGCTGGCGAGCCGCTTCGTGTTTCTTGAAACCGCGCCCGCGGGATTCGTTCTGGGCCGGGTGATCGCGGATGAGGCGGAATTGCTGACCATCGCCGTTGACCCTGCGGCGCGGCGTCAGGGCATGGGCGCCACGCTGCTTGCGGCCTTCTGCCGCGGGGCTGCGGCGCGCGGCGCCAGCACGGCCTTTCTCGAGGTGGCCGAGGACAACACCGCCGCGCGCGTGCTTTATGCCCGCGGCGGCTGGCAGGAGACAGGGCGGCGGCGCGGCTATTATCACCCGCCCGGCGGTGCCGCCGTCGATGCGTTGATCCTGACCCGCGCGCTCGCGCCGCCCACAATTTGACCGATCGCTCAAAAAGCGGCTAAAGGCCGCCGCGCAGGGTTAAAATCGCGCTTGACCGGCCCGTCATTCCCGGCCCTAATTCCCCCGGTCCGCGGGTGTTCACCCGCCAAGGCGCCCCGCGACGGGGCCCATCACAAAGACCGGGAGAGACCCATGACGATGATGAAACAGTTTCTCGGCGCGGCGGCAGTGCTGGCGCTTGGCGCAGGCGCGGCGCTGGCCGATCCGGCGCTGATCTATGACCTCGGCGGCAAGTTCGACAAGTCGTTCAACGAGGCGGCCTATAACGGCGCCAAGAAATGGGTCGATGAGACCGGCGGCAGCTATAAAGAACTGGAAATGCAGTCGGAAGCCCAGCGCGAACAGGCGCTGCGCCGTCTGGCCGAGTCGGGCGCGAACCCGATCGTGATGACCGGCTTTGCCTTCGGTGACGTGCTGAACACCGTCGCCCCCGACTATCCGGAAACCAAATTCGCGATCATCGACATGGTTGTCGATCAGCCGAACGTCCGCTCGGTCGTCTTCACCGAAGATCAGGGCTCGTATCTGGTCGGCATGCTGGCCGCGATGGCCTCGAAGACCGACACCGTCGGCTTCATCGGCGGCATGGATATCCCGCTGATCCGCAAATTCGCCTGCGGCTATGCCCAGGGCGTGCTGGCGGTGAAACCGGATGCGACCGTCGTCGCGAACATGACCGGCACCACGCCCTCGGCCTGGAACGACCCGGTGAAGGGCGCGGAACTGGCCAAGGCGCAGAAATCGCAAGGCGCCGATGTGATCTATGCGGCCGCCGGGGGCACCGGGATCGGCGTGCTGCAGGCCGCGGCCGATGAGGGGATCCTCTCGATCGGCGTGGACAGCAATCAGAACTATCTGCACCCGGGTCAGGTGCTGACCTCGATGGTCAAGCGCGTCGACAATTCGGTCTATGAGGCGTTCAAGGCCGGGGCCGATCTGGAAACCGGCGTGGCGGTGATGGACCTGTCCAAGGACGGCGTGGGCTATGCGCTGGACGAGCACAACTCGGCGCTGATCACCGATGAGATGAAGGCCGCGGTCGACGCCGCCGCCGAGAAGATCAAATCGGGCGAAGTCGCGGTTCACGACTATATGTCGGACGAAACCTGCCCCGTGCTCAAATTCTGAATGAGCACCGCAGCGCAAATCGGGGGGCGGCCTGACATGGCCGCCTCCAGTCCCGCACCCGCCCCCGCCATTGAATTGCGCGGGATTTCCAAGGCCTTCGGGCCGGTGCAGGCGAACAAGGATATCTCGATCCGGGTCATGCCCGGCACGATCCATGGCATCATCGGCGAGAACGGCGCGGGGAAATCCACGCTGATGTCGATCCTTTACGGCTTCTACAAGGCCGATGCGGGCGAAATCCTGATCCATGGCCGCCCGACCCAGATCCCCGACAGCCAGGCCGCGATCCGCGCCGGTATCGGGATGGTCTTCCAGCATTTCAAGCTGGTGCAGAATTTCACCGTGCTCGAGAATATCATTCTCGGCGTGGAAGAGGGCGCGTTGCTGCGCCCCTCGCTCGCCAAGGCGCGCGAGACGCTCAAACATCTGGCCGAGGAATACGAGCTGGAGGTCGATCCCGACATGGCGGTCGAGGATCTTTCGGTCGGCCATCAGCAGCGCGTCGAGATCCTGAAAGCGCTCTATCGTCAGGCCGATATCCTGATCCTTGACGAGCCGACCGGGGTTCTGACCCCGGACGAGGCCGATCACCTGTTCCGTATCCTCGGCGGGCTCAAGGCGCAGGGCAAGACGATCATCCTTATCACCCACAAGCTGCGCGAGATCATGGAGATCACCGATACGGTCTCGGTGATGCGCCGCGGCGAGATGACCGCGACCGTGAAAACCGCCGAAACCTCGCCCGAGGCGCTGGCCGAGTTGATGGTCGGGCGCAAGGTTCTGCTGCATGTGCCCAAAGGCGCGGCGAACCCCGGCAAGACGGTTCTGGAGATCGAGAACCTGCGGGTGCGCGATGAAAACAAGGTCGAGCGGGTCAAGGGCATCAACCTGACGATCCGCGCGGGCGAGATCCTCGGCATTGCGGGCGTTGCGGGCAACGGGCAATCGGAACTGCTCGAGGTGCTCGGCGGCTTTCACACCGCCACCGGCACCGTGCGCGTGAATGGCGAAGAGATCGACCTGACCGGCAAGACCTCGGACGGTCAGAGCCGCCGCGCCCGCGGCATCGCCCATGTGCCCGAGGATCGCCATCACCTTGGCCTGATCCTCGATTTCGCGGCCTGGGAGAACATGATCTTCGGCTATCACAACGCCCCGGAATATCAGAAGAACGCGGTGCTGATGGACAATGCCGCCATCGTCAAGGCGACCGAGGCCGCGATGGAGCGCTTCGACGTGCGCCCGCCGATCCCGCAGCTCGCCGCGCGCGGCTTCTCGGGCGGCAACCAGCAAAAGATCGTTCTGGCCCGCGAGATCGAGCGCAACCCCGATCTGCTGCTGATCGGCCAGCCGACCCGCGGGGTCGATATCGGCGCGATCGAATTCATCCACCGCCGCATCGTCGAGCTGCGCGATGCAGGCAAGGCGGTGCTTCTGGTCAGTGTCGAGCTGGATGAGATCATGAGCCTCTCGGACCGGATCGCGGTGATGTTCGACGGCCAGATCATGGGCGAGCGGCTGCCGTCCGAAACCAACGAACGCGAGCTCGGGCTGATGATGGCCGGGATTGCCGATGGCGAGGCCAAGGCCCGCACCCGCGGCGCGGAGGGCGCGTGATGACCAAACTTCCGACTTGGGCCGATCTGGTCCTTGTGCCGCTGATTTCGCTGTTGCTGGCGGCGGTGATCTCGGGGCTCGTGATCCTTGCCATTGGCGAGGACCCGGTGAATGCGGCGAAGGTGATGGTCACGGGCGCGCTCGGCTCGCCCTATGGCTGGGGCTATACGCTTTACTATACGACCAGTTTCATCTTCAGCGGCCTTGCCGTGACGGTCGCCTATCACGCCGGACAGTTCAACATCGGCGGCGAGGGGCAGGCCCAGATCGGCGGGCTTGGCGTGGCGCTCGTCTGCCTCGCGCTGCCTTGGCCGCATTGGACGCTGGCGCTGCCCGCGGCGATGATCGGCGCGGCGGCCTTTGGCGCGGCCTGGGCCGCGATCCCGGCCTATCTGCAGGCCAAGCGCGGCAGCCATATCGTGATCACCACGATCATGTTCAACTATATCGCGGCGGCGCTGATCATCTATCTGCTGGTCGGCGTGCTCAAGCCCGCGGGCCAGATGGACCCGGCCACCGCGCGCTTCCCCGCGGGCGCGGCGCTGCCGACCTTCAAGGATATTCCAATCCTGAACGCGGTCTTCAGCTCGAACACGCCCGCGAATGTCACCTTCTTCGTGGCGGTGGCGGCCTGTGTCGTGGTCTGGGCTCTCCTGTGGCGCACGCGGCTTGGCTATCAGATCCGCGCCTTCGGCAAATCCGAACCGGCGGCGATCTATGCGGGGATTTCGCCCTTCAGGATGATCATGGTCTCGATGCTGATCTCGGGCGGCCTTGCGGGGCTGATGGCGATCAACAACGTGATGGGCGAGGCCGAGCGGCTGTTGCAGAACTCGGCCGAGGGGGCGGGCTTCATCGGCATCGCGGTCGCGCTGATGGGGCGCAACCATCCCTTTGGCGTGTTCCTTGCGGCGCTTCTGTTCGGCTTCCTCTATCAGGGCGGGGCCGAGCTGGGGCTGTGGACGACGATCCCGATCGAGCTGCGGCTTCTGGTGCAGGGTCTGGTGATCCTGTTCACCGGCGCGCTTGATACGATGGTGCGGATGATGCTGGGCGTGTTCTTCCGAACCCGCGTGAAAGGGGCCGCGTGATGGATTACGCAACGCTTTTGCAGATCCTCGATACCACGGTGCGGTTTGCCACACCGCTGCTGCTGGCCTGTCTGGCGGGGCTCTATTCGGAGCGCGCGGGCATCTTCGACATCGGGCTGGAAGGCAAGATGCTGATGGCGGGCATGTCGGCGGGGGCGGTGGCGGCGCTGACCGGCTCGGTCTGGCTGGGGCTGATCGCGGCGATCGCGGGCTCGCTGCTCTTTTCCATCGTGCATGGGCTGGCCTCGATCACCTTCCGCGGCAATCAGCTGATTTCGGGGGTGGCGCTGAATTTCGTGGCCTCGGGCGCGACGGTTCTGGTGGCGCAATCGCTCTTCCGGCAGGGCGGGCGCACCCCGCCGCTATCCGGCGCGGCCCGGTTCAATCCGATCGAGCTGCCCTTCGCCGAGGCTGCGCGCGCGATCCCCGGCATCGGCCCCTTCTATACCGAGGTCGTCTCGGGCCATTCGATCCTTGTCTATGCGGCGCTCGCCGCCGTGCCGCTGACCTGGTGGGCGCTCTATCGCACCCGCTTTGGCCTGCGGCTGCGCGCGGTGGGCGAGAACCCGGAATCGGTCGATACTGCGGGCGTGTCGGTTGTGCGCCTGCGCTATACCGCGGTGATGATCACCGGGGCTCTGTGCGGCATGGCGGGGGCCTATATGGCGACCGGCCTGCAGGCCGGTTTCGGCAAGGAAATGACCGCCGGGCGCGGCTATATCGCGCTGGCGGCGCTGATCTTTGCGAAATGGCGGCCGTGGTATGCGCTTGGCGCGACGATGCTGTTCGGCTTCTTTCAGGCGCTGGCGCTGCGCCCCGATGTGATCAAGGGCACGATCGGGATCGACATTCCGGTGCCCGCGCTCGATGCGCTGCCCTATATCCTGACCGTGATCGTGCTGGCGGGCTTCGTCGGCCGCGCGATCCCGCCCCGCGCCGGAGGTATCCCCTATGTCAAAGAGCGCTGAGCTTGCCGCATTGGTGCAATCGCGGGCGGGCAGCCAGCCCCCCCGGCTGGGCCTGATCCTCGGCTCGGGCCTCGGCCATCTGGCCGAAGAGGTCGAGGGCGTGGCGATCGACTATACCGATCTGCCGGGCTTTCCGCATGCGGGCGTGTCGGGGCACAACCCCAAGCTGGTGATCGGCGATCTCGAAGGCGTGCGCGTGGCGGTCTTCGGGGGCCGCGTGCATTACTACGAACACGGCAACCCGGCCGAGATGCGCCTGCCGCTGGAACTCTTGAAGGCGCTCGGCTGCGAAAGCCTGTTGCTGACCAATGCCGCCGGATCGCTGCGCGAAGATATCGGGCCGGGCGATCTGATGCTGCTCAACGATCACATCGCCTTCGCCGGGACCAACCCGTTGATCGGCGAGGCCACGGACGCGCGCTTCGTGCCGATGACCGAGGCGCATGACCCGGCGATGCGCGCCGCCCTGTCGGCGGCGGCGGCGGCCGAGGGCGTGGCCCTGCCCGAGGGAGTCTATTGCTGGTTTTCGGGCCCCTCCTTCGAGACCCCGGCCGAGATCCGCGCCGCTCGCGTGCTGGGCGCCGATGCGGTCGGCATGTCCACCGTGCCCGAGGTGATTCTCGCGCGCTTCCTCGGCCTGCGGGTCGCGGCCGTTTCGGTGGTCACCAATATGGGCGCGGGGCTTTCGGCGGAAAACATCAGCCACGAGCACACCAAGGCGATGGCGCCCGTCGGCGCGACCAAGCTCGAGCGCGTCCTGCGCCGCTATCTGCGTGATCTTGCGGGCACAGCGTAACCCCTTGGTGATCCCTTCGCGCTATAGCGGGGTTTGACAGGGCGTCCGTGCTGGGCAACAGTTAATCACAGCCCAAGACCCGGGCGCCCGAGCAACCGCCGGACCCGCAATGCAGATTTACCTCCCCATCGCCGAGGTTTCGGTCAATGCCTTCCTGCTGCTGGGGCTGGGCGGGATTGTCGGGCTGCTGTCGGGGCTGTTTGGCGTGGGCGGTGGCTTTCTGATCACGCCTTTGCTGTTCTTCATCGGCATTCCGCCCACTGTGGCGGTGGCGACCGGCGCCAATCAGGTGGTGGCCTCCTCGGTCTCCGGCGTGCTCGCGCAGTTCAAGCGCAAGGCGGTCGATGTGCCGATGGGGATCGTTTTGCTGATCGGCGGGCTGATCGGCTCGGCCGCGGGGATCTGGGTGTTCAACATCCTGACCCGGCTCGGCCAGATTGACCTTGCGGTGCAGCTGTCCTATGTCGTCTTCCTCGGCTCGATCGGCCTTCTGATGCTGCAAGAGAGCCTGCGCGCCATGCGCCGCGCCAAGACCGGCGCGAAACCCGGCAAGCGGCATCAGCATCTGTGGGTGCACAAGCTGCCGCTGAAGCTCAAATTCCGCGCCTCGGGGCTTTATATCTCGGTCATCCCGCCCGCGCTGGTCGGCATGGCGGTGGGGGTGCTGGCGGCGATCATGGGGGTCGGCGGCGGCTTCATCATGGTGCCGGCGATGATCTATCTGCTCGGCATGCCGACCAAGGTGGTGATCGGCACCTCGCTGTTTCAGATCCTCTTCGTGTCGGCCTTCACCACCTTGATGCACGCGATCACCAACCAGTCGGTCGATGTGATGCTGGCGCTGCTTCTGATCGTGGGCGGCGTGATCGGCGCGCAGATCGGCTCGCAGCTCGGCGGGCGGCTCAAGGCCGAACAGCTGCGCAGCTTGCTGGCGCTGCTGGTGCTGCTGGTCGCGCTGAAACTGGGGTTTGACCTGCTGATCCGCCCGGCGGAGCTTTATTCCCTGCATCCGGGGCGCGCAGGATGATCGGGGCCGCGATCCGCACCGCGCTGGCCGCGCTGATGCTAGCCGCCCCCGCCGCCGCGCAGGAGGCACCCGCCCCGCCCGAAGAGGTGGTCGCGGGCCTCAGTCAGGACAATATCGGCATCACCGCGCGCTTCGACGGCTCGACCATCCTGATCTATGGCGCGGTCAAGCGCGACGCCCCCGAACCGCCCGGCCATCTGGGGGTGATCGTCACGCTCGAGGGCCCCTCGGGCGCGGTCACCATCCGCCACAAGACCCGCGAGATGGGGATCTGGGTCAACACCTCGGCGGTGGGCGTGGCCTCGGCGCCAAGCTATTATGCCGTGGCCACGTCGGCGCCGCTGGCCGAGATCCTCGACCCGGCGCAGGATGTGATCCAGCGGATTTCCATTCCCCTCGCGCTGCGCAGCTTCGCGGGCCCGCTCGAGGTCGCGGATGCCCGCCCCTTCACCGAGGCGATGCTGCGCATCCGCGAGGCCGAGGGACTCTATCAGCTCGACGAAGGCGCCGTGCATCTGGTCGAGGATACGCTCTTTCGCGCCGATTTCACCCTGCCCGCGAACCTGACCGAGGGCGATTATAAGACCCGCATCTTCCTGACCCGCGACGGCCAGATCGTCGATCAGCATCGCACGGCGATCTATGTGCGGCGCGTCGGGCTGGAACGCTGGCTCTATGTGCTGTCGCAGAATTACGCGGCGATCTATGGGCTGATGTCGCTGGCGCTGGCGGTGATCGCGGGCTGGGCCGCGGCCGAGGCGTTCAAGTTCCTGCGCCGTTAGGCCGGGTCTTCCTCGCGCTCGAGCTTCAGCGCCGCGGCCCCCACCGGCAGATCCTCGATGCCCAAGGGCACCGAGGGCCGCGCCAGCCGCGCCTTGGTCACCCAGAGCAGACGATGCTCGGCGCGGGTGATCGCGACATAGGCCAACCGCTTCCAAAGCGCGATCCCGGCCTCGGACCGCCCCGCGCGGAAGGCGGCATAGATATCGGGGGCGAAGACCTGCACATCGGGCCATTGGCTGCCTTGCGCCTTGTGGATCGTCACCGCCGCGCCATGCAGGAAGGTCGCGCCCATGCGCGCCGCGAAGGGGATGAAGGGCTCTTCTTCATCGGGCAGCTCGATCTTGACGATCGAGGCCGCCGACAGCCGCGGGTCCTCGGCGCCGAGCACATGCAGCCGCGAAAAGCCGGGCTTCTTGCCGGGCCCCAGATAGACCACCTGCGCGCCCTTGATCAGGCCGCGCGCCTCGAGGTCGATCCGCTTCTTGCGGTGCTTCAGCGGCAGCTCGATCCCGTCGCAGATCAGCGGCTCGCCGGGCAAAAGCGCGTCGGCGGGCGCGTGATGCGCGCCGCGAAAGGCATGGATCAGCCGGATGCGGGTGGCGTTGCGCCAGACCAGAACCGGACTGCGCGCCATCAGATCGCTCTCGACCCGCTCGGCCCAGACGACGCGGGGATCGCGCGCAGCCGCCTCCTGCACCATCCGCTCGAAGGCATAGAAATCCAGCCGCTCATCGGCGAGCGCATGGGCCAGATCAAGGATCGGGTTGTCGTCGGCCTGCCGGTGGATGCGGTGCAGAACGTGCTTGGCAGGTTCGGGCAGACGCTCGAAACACATCTGGCCCGACTGGTTCACAGGCGCCAACTGCGCGGGGTCGCCAAACAGCACCAGCGTCGGGAAAATCTCGCGCAGGTCGTCGAATTGCCGCTCGTCGAGCATCGAGGCTTCATCGACAAAGCCGATATCCAGAGGGTCCTCGCGCCGCTTCCAGCCCTGAATGAAATCCGAGCCGCGCAGACCCGCCGCCGCCAGCGCGCCGGGCACCGATTTGTGCAGGTCGTAAAACGCCTTCGCGCGGTCGAGCGCCTCATCGGTCAGCCCGTCGATGCGCAACAGGTCCAGCTTGGGCCGGTCGCCCTGCCCGGCCAGCCATTCGGCGATGCGCTCATATTCCGGGTCATAGACCGGGGTATAAAGAATGCGGTGGATCGTCGTCGCGGGCACGCCGCGGCTGCGCAACACCGAAGCCGCCTTGTTCGTCGGCGCGAGGATCGCGAGCGTGCGTCGCTCTTTCTTGCGGCGCCCCTCGAAATCGCCCGAGACGAGCTCAACCCCCGCCTCTTCCATCGCCTTGTAAAGCTGCGCCAGAAGCAGCGTCTTGCCCGAGCCCGCCTTGCCGATCACCGACAGAACCCGGTTGCCGCCGCCGTCCGGCATCAAATGCCCTTCAAGAATGTCGATCCCAGCCGCCTCCAGCGCAGCGGCCACGGCATCCCAGGCTTCGGCCTGGTCTTCGGAGAACTGGATATTGGCGGGCACTGTCATGGCGCGACCTTACAGGGGCGGCGCGATGACCGGAAGGCGCGAAATCGGCTGCCGCCGGGTGCCTCCGGCGGGAGTATTTGGACCAGGAAAAGCCAGGGTCTTCTTCTTGGTCCAAATACTCTCGGGGGGAGCCTCCGGTTTCGCCAGAAACCGGGGGCGCGGGGGGCAGACAGCCCCCCGTCCGACCTCTTAGGGTCAGGACTCACAACCGGAACATGACGGTCGCTGCGATGCAGATGGCGGAGAGGAAGATCTCGCCGCATCTGTCGTAGCGAGTGGCGATGCGGCG
>JACXUS010000264.1 GCA_014763785.1 Sphingomonadales bacterium
GAGCACCAGCACGGCGGCGATGAGAAGGTTTTTCCAGAGTGGATAGCGGTTCATGCACTCGCTCCCGTCATTGGGGGCCGCGGGCCGCTCGATGGCCCATGAGCAAAGGCCCCTGTCCGGGGCCTCGTGTGGATCGTGATCAGGCGCCGCGCAGGTCGCGGATGGTGCCCTTGGGCAGCACGGTGGTCACGGCGGAACGCTGCACGATGATCGTGGTGCCTTCGGCCACCTCGAGGGTGATGAAGGCATCGCTGAGCTCGACCACGCGGCCGACCAGCCCGCCGGAGGTCAGCACTTCGTCACCCTTGGCCAGGGCATCGACCAGCTTCTTGTGCTCCTTCTGACGCTTGATCTGCGGGCGGATCAGCAGGAAGTACATGACCACGAAGATGAGAATGAGCGGCAGGAAGCTCATCAGCGGATCGGGCTGCTGGGCGGCGGCGGCCGGGGCTTCGGCCATGGCGGCGGCGGGGCTCTGCGCGGTGCTGGGCGGCACCAATGAACAGGTCGAGAATGCGGCGGAAATCGCGCTTGAGCATCATCTGGGGATGACCTGCGACCCGGTGAAGGGGTTGGTGCAGGTGCCCTGTATCGAGCGCAACGGGCTTGGCGCGATCAAGGCGATCTCTGCGGCCTCGCTGTCGCTGCGCGGCGATGGCACGCATTTCGTGCCGCTCGATGCGGCGATCGAGACGATGCGCCAGACCGGCCGCGACATGCACGAGCATTACAAGGAAACCTCGCTCGGCGGGCTTGCGGTCAACGTGCCGAACTGCTGAGGGGGTGCGCGGGGGGGGCAGGGTGCTTTCAGCCCCCTCTTCGGCTTGCGCTGAATTCACCCCCTGAGGATATTTGTGGCAAGATGAAAGGGCGCCGCGGCTCTGCTTTCATCTTGCAATAAATATCCCGGGGGGTGAGACGGGATGAAACATCCTGCCAGTGGCAGGATGTCCCGTCGAACGGGCGGCCCGTGGCTGCCCCGGGCCTCGAAGCGGGGGGCAGCGCCCCCCAGCCCGGCCGGGCTCAGAGCGCGCGCCAGCCGATATCGTGGCGGCAGAAGCCCTCGGGCCAGTCGATCGCATCGACCATCGCATAGGCGCGGGTTTGCGCCTCTTGCAGGGTGGTGCCGCGGGCGGTGACGTTGAGGACGCGCCCGCCGGTGGCCAGCACCTTGCCGTCCTGCGCGGCGGTGCCGGCGTGGAAGACCATGTTGAAGCTGTCGGCGGGCAGGGTGCCGAGGCCCTTGATCTCGGTGCCCTTCACGTAGGCTCCGGGATAGCCCTTTGCCGCCAGAACCACGGTCAGCGCGTGATCCTCGGCCCAGGTGGCCGAGACCTCGGCCAGCCGCCCTTCTGCGCAGGCGAGCATCAGGTCGAGCGCCTGCGCGCCGAGCCGCAGCATCAGCACCTGACATTCCGGATCGCCGAAGCGGACGTTGTATTCGACAAGCCGCGCGCGGCCATGCTCGATCATCAGCCCGGCATAAAGGACGCCCTGAAACGGCATGCCCCGCGCAGCCATTTCGGCGACGGTGGGGCGCACGATCTGGGCCAGCACCTGTTCCTGAATCGCGGGGGTCAGCACCGGGGCCGGGGAATAGGCGCCCATGCCGCCGGTGTTCGGGCCGGTATCGCCGTCGCCGACCCTTTTATGATCCTGCGCGGTGCCGATGGGCAGGACGTTGGTGCCATCCGAGAGGATGAAGAAGCTCGCCTCCTCGCCGCCCATGAACTCCTCGATCACCACCTCGGCGCCCGCCGCCCCGAAGGCGCCGCCGAAGATCTCATCGAGGCCCGAGAGCGCCTCGTCCAGTGTCATCGCCACGATCACGCCCTTGCCCGCGGCCAGCCCATCGGCCTTGACCACGATCGGCGCGCCCTGCGCGCGGACATAGTCCTTGGCGGCGTCCAGATCCGAGAACCGCGCCCAGGCGGCGGTCGGCGCGCCGCAGGCATCGCAGACCTCCTTGGTGAAGGCTTTCGAGGATTCGAGCTGCGCCGCCGCGGCCGAGGGCCCGAAGCACAGGATACCCGCCGCGCGCAAAGCATCGGCGACACCGGCGGCCAAGGGCGCCTCGGGGCCGATGATCACGAAATCAATGGCGTTTTCCTCGACGCAGGCCAGAACGGCAGCCGCCTCGCAGGGGGCGATCGCCGCGGTTTCGGCGATCAGCGCGATGCCCGCATTGCCCGGCGCCACGATCAGCCGGTCGCATTTCGGGTTCTGTTTCACGGCCCAGGCCAGGGCATGTTCGCGCCCGCCGCCGCCCAGAATGAGAATGTTCATCGCCGCCCCCTCTTGGACTTCCTTGCCGGGCCTTCTAAGCTGCGCCCCGAATTCAGGCAAGGCGCAGATGGATCTTCTGGACGACAGCCCCGCGGGCGGCAACGCGCATGACTATACCGTCTCGGAGATTTCCGGGGCGGTGAAGCGCGTGATCGAGGGCGAGTTTGGCCGCGTGCGCGTGCGTGGCGAGGTCGGGCGCGTCAGCCGTCCCTCGTCCGGGCATCTCTACTTCGACCTCAAGGACGACCGCTCGGTGATCGCCGCGGTCAGCTGGAAGGGGCAGGTCGCCAAGATGGCGGTGCGCCCCGAAGAGGGGATGGAGGTGATCGCCACGGGCCGTCTGACCACCTTCCCGGGGCAGTCGAAATATCAGCTGATCGTGGATGAGGTGGAGCCCGCGGGCGCCGGCGCGCTGATGGCGATGCTCGAGGCGCGCAGGCGCGCGCTGGCGGCCGAGGGGCTCTTTGACGCGGGCCGCAAGCAGCCGATCCCGTTCCTGCCCGAGGTGATCGGGGTCGTCACCTCGCCCTCGGGCGCGGTCATTCGCGATATCCTGCACCGGCTGCGCGACCGCTTTCCGCGCCGGGTGCTGATCTGGCCGGTGGCGGTGCAGGGGCATGCCTGCGCGCCCGAGGTCTCGGCCGCGATCCGGGGTTTCAATGCGCTCGCGCTCGGCGGCCCGGTGCCGCGGCCCGATCTGATCATCGTGGCGCGCGGCGGCGGCTCGCTCGAGGACCTTTGGGGGTTCAACGAAGAGGCGGTGGTCCGCGCCGCGGCCGAGAGCGCGATCCCGCTGATTTCCGCGGTGGGGCACGAAACCGATACGACTCTGATCGATTTCGCCTCGGATCGCCGGGCGCCGACGCCGACGGCGGCCGCGGAAATGGCGGTGCCGGTGCGCGCCGAATTGGCCGCGCGGCTGAGCGAGGCGGGCGCACGGATGGCGCGGGCCTCGCGCGGGCGGCTCGACCAGCGCGGTCAGCGGCTGGCGGATCTTTCCCGGGCGTTGGGCCGCCCCGAGGCACTGACCGCGCCCGCGCGGCAACGCTTTGATCTGTGGTCGGACCGGCTCAGGCCGGCGCTGGGGCTTGTCGTGGTGCGCAAGCGCGGCGCCTTTCAGAGCCTTGAGGCGAAGATCGCGCCGCGGCTGTTGCGGCAGTTCCTGAATACCGAGGGGCAGCGGCTGGGGGGGCTTGCGGGCCGCTTGCGGCCCGCCCCGGGCGCGCGGCTGCGCCGCGCGCAAACCGATCTTGACGGGCTGGGCAAGCGATTGGCGGCCGCACAGATCCGGATGCGCGCCGATGCCGAGCGGCGCAACCGCGAAGGGGCGATGCGGCTCGCGCAGCTTGCCGAGCGGCTCGAGGCGGCGCCGCGCGCGCGGCTCGGGCGGCTGGGCGAGCGGCTCGACCGGCTCGACCGGATGCGCCAGACCCTGGGCTATCGCGAGACGCTGCGTCGCGGCTATGCGGTGGTGCGGGGCGCCGAGGGCCTTGTCACCACCGAGGCCGCCGCCGCCCGCGAAGCCCGGCTCGAGGTTGAATTCCATGACGGGCGTCTGACCGTGCAGCCGACCGAGGGCGCCCTCCCCGCGCCCCCGAGCGCCGCGCCCGCGCCGCCGCCCGCGGCGAAACCCTCGACAAAACCCGCGCGCAAGGCCGGGACGCCGCC
>JACXUS010000265.1 GCA_014763785.1 Sphingomonadales bacterium
TGCGCGCGCAACCGCGCGGCAAAGGCCTGCCGCGCCTCGGGTGTCATCTGCGCCAACCGCTCGACCATCAGCCGCTCCCCGATCGCGAAGCGCTCCATCGCCCGGCTGCGCACGGCGCCGATCACCGCCCCGGCCTTGGCCTTGTCGAACGGCTCCGCCTCCAGCACCGCGATCACCTCGCGCATATCCGAGCTTGCCCGCCGGCGCATGTCCCGCAGGTTGCGCCCCTCTGCCTGAGCCGCGCGACGCAACGCCTCGCGGTCCTCCTTCGAGAGCGCATCGGTGAACGGCCCGAGGCTCACATCCCCCACCACCGGCCGCGGCGGACGCTTGTCATGGCCGATGACCGCACCGATCACCACCCCCGCCACCAGCAGATTGAGCGACACCGACACGATCAGCGCCACCCGCATCCAACCGCGCCTGGCCTCCGGTTGCCCCGCGCCGCTCGCCTTCTCGACCATTGCCCGCTCCTATTCCACCACCGACAGCGCAAAGAGATCCGCATCCGGCAACAGCACCACAGTCCCAAGGTTCTCGGTCGAGCCCAACAGCCGCCCAGTCACCAGATCCAGCCGATCCGCCCCGGCAAAGCCGATCCAGATCCCGGCCACCGTCGCCGTCAGCATACCGCCGAGCGCGCCCCAGCCACCGAAGACGCCCATGACCAGCGCCCAGAGCCCGCCCCCGTCCGCCGCAGGCTGCACGCGGGCCCGATCCACACCCCGGCAGGCCGCCTGTTCGGCCTCGGCGGCCTCCATCACACGCGCCAGCCACGCTCCCGAGGGCTCGGGCCCCGCCCGCCGGGCAGCCGCGAACAGATCCTCGAGGGCCGCATCCTCTTTCATCCAGTCAGCCATGGCCAAACCCCAATTCCTCGCGCCGCCCCGACAGCAGAGCCGCCAGCGCCCGTTTCCCGCGGGCCGTCAGACTTTCTACGGCCTCGACGCCAATTTCCATCGCTTCGGCGATCTCGGGATTGGACAATCCCTCGAGATGGCGCAGCACCACCGCCTGACGCTGCCGCGCGGGCAGCTGCGCAAGCGCCGCCTGCAGGGCCGCCAGCCGGTCCTCGTCCATCATCCGCTCCAGCGCCGAGGCCCTGTCATCCGCCACCTCGGGCGCCTCATCCAGACCCACGCCGCGACGCCGCCGCAGCCGGTCGGTCGCCAGATTGGTCACCACCCGATAGAGCCAGGTCGAGACCTTGGCCTCACCGCTGCGCCAATCGGGCGCGATCCGCCACAGCCGCAGCATCGCCTCCTGCGCCAGATCCTCGGCCTCGGCGCGATCGCCAAGCATCCGATAAGCCACCCGAAAGGCCAGCGGCCCCAACCGCAGCGTCAGCGACTGCGCCGCCGCCCGATCCCCATTGCCATAGAGGATCAGCAAAGCCTCGTCCGAGACCTCTGTCAGCGCGTCGAGTGCCATATTCATATCCCAGCCGAACTAGCGCAGAATCGGGGCAGGCGCAAACCGGCCGGACCGGGGCCCGGCCGGTGCTCCGGTCAGTTGCCGTTCAGGAACTGACCCCAGCCGGAGCCATCCTGCGGCCCGCGCCCATTCTGGCCCTGACCCATCTGGCCCTGCGCATCGGCGCCCGGCCCCATCTGCCCCATGCGGCCCTTCATCGCCTGACCCTGCATCCACCCGGCGCCGCGCATGTCGCACCCGTCGCGATCCCGGCCATGATCGCCCCGCAGCCCCCGGCCGCGCTCCTCGCCATGCCCGCCGCGCCCGGCCATCTCGCCCATCCGACCGCGCATCGCCTGCGCTTCCGCCGCGCTCAGCATCCCGTCACCATCGCGGTCGAGGCGGTCAAACATCCGCCCCCCCGCGCCGGGCAGCGCCATCTCGGCCGCCGAAAGCAGACCATCGCCATCCAGATCCTGCGCCGCGATCTGCGCCGCCACACGCGCCTCGATCCGCGCCTGAACCCGGCGCAGATCGGCCGCAACCAGCTCCTCGGCGCTCAGCTTGCCATCGCCATTGGCATCGAGCGCCGCCGCCTCGGCCGCCCGCCCGGCCTTGAGCTCCTCGGCGCTCACAGCGCCATCGCCATTGGCATCGTAGCGCTCGAAGAACCGCGGCATCGCGCCCCCGCCCTGCGCACCGGCCTGCGCACCCGCGCCCTGCTGCTGACCCGCCTGCGGACCATTGCCCGCCTGCTGCGCCAGCACCGGACCTGCGGCCAGGGCCGTCCCCGCCAGAAGCGCCGCCAGAATCGTGCCCTTGATACTCGGTTTCATCGTCGATCTCCTCTCAGGTCCGGCACCACCACGCGCCGGTTACAGGGGAAACACGCACGGGCCGGTCCCTTCCGTCGCCCTGCCGCCGGGGCTCACCAAGGCGTGACCGGACGCGCGCCCCGATTTAGGGCTTCCCCAGACCGCGCTTTGCCCCGATAAAGATCGCAAGCGAAGGGGAGAGCGCGATGCACGATCATGCAGATGACCGCCCGGCAGGGGCCGGCGAGAGGGCCGAGGACCGCCCCATCGGGCGCGCGATCACGCGCGGTCTGATGTGCCGCTGCCCGGCCTGCGGGCGGGGCCGGTTGCTGGCCGGATATCTGCGCGTGGCTCCCGCCTGCCCGGCCTGCGGCGAGGATCTGAGCCCGCAGCGCGCCGATGACGGGCCTGCCTATCTGACGATCCTGATCGTCGGGCACCTGCTGGCGCCGCTGCTGCTTTGGGCCTTCGTGGCCTTCCGCCCGAGCCCCCTGCAGATGATCGCGATCTTCGCCACCGGCTCGGTCGCGCTGTCGCTGGCACTTCTGCCGCGGATGAAGGGGATGATCGTCGCGATCCAGTGGTCGCGGCGGATGCACGGCTTCGGCGCGGGCGAGGTGGCGCATGACTGAGCTCCAAGGCGCGGCCATCGCCCCCAGCGTGGCGCCCGGCGCCCCCGACAAAAGCGCGATCCGCGATGCCGCAACCGTCCTTGTCGTGCGCCGCGACAGCGCCGGGCCGCGGGTCCTGATGGGGATGCGCGGCGCGGGCGCGGCCTTCATGCCGTCGAAATATGTCTTCCCCGGCGGCGCGGTCGATGCCGCCGACGCCGAGGTGCCGCTCGGCTCCACACTGGGCGAAATCTGCGCCCGCCGCCTTGGCGCCGAGGCGCCCGCGGGCCGCAGCGCGGCGCTGGCCGCGGCGGCGGTGCGCGAACTTTGGGAGGAAACCGGGCAGATTCTGGGGGCGCCGGGCCTCTGGCCCGGCGCAATCCCGCCCGATTGGGCTGGATTTGCCGCCGCGGGCCACCGGCCCGCGGCGGCCCCCCTGCGCTTTGTCTTTCGGGCGATCACGCCGCCGGGGCGGCCGCGGCGCTTCGATGCGCGGTTCTTCCTGCTCGATGCCGCCGATCTCAGCACCGATCCCGAGGATTTCTCCGCCGCCTGCGACGAGCTTTCGCATCTGCATTGGGTGCCGATGGCCGAGGCCCGCGCGCTCAACCTGCCCTTCATCACCGAAGTCGTGCTGGCCGAGGTGCAGGCCTATCTGGCCGAGGCCGGGCCCGGTCCGCTGCCCGCCCCCGCCTCGGTCCCGTTCTTCGACAATTCCGGGCCCTTCTCGGTCTTTCGCCGGATCGACTGACCCCTAGCCCCCGGCCAGAACGATGACAATGAGCGCCGCGATCACGAGGGCGATCCCCGCGCGCTCGCGTGCGCTCAGCCGCTCGCGGAAGATCAGGACCGAGGCCAGAAGGGTGAACACCATCTCGACCTGCCCCACGGCCCGCACCCAGGCCGCACCCTGCAGCGCAAAGGCGCTGAACCAGCCCGCCGAGCCCAGAATCCCCGCAACGCCCACCCAGATCGTGCGCCGCCACGCGCCCAGCACGCGCGAAATCTCGCCGGGCTCGAAGAACCGCAGCCACAGCGCCATGCCCAGGCTATGCGCCAGCGTCACACAGGCCAGCGTCACGATTGCGCGCGCAATCG
>JACXUS010000266.1 GCA_014763785.1 Sphingomonadales bacterium
CCCTGCCCCGCCAGCCACCCTTGCCGCCGCCCGGTCACTCTGCCAGAACAGGCCATGGCCAAGGCATCCGCTCACTTCACTTGCACCGAATGCGGTGCGTCCCACCGCAAATGGTCGGGCAAATGCGACGCTTGCGGCGCGTGGAATTCGATCGTCGAAGAGGCGCCCTTGAGCACCGGCCCCACCGGCAAGGGGCTTGGCGGGGCGCGCGGCAAGTCGATCCCGCTCTCGTCGCTCGCCGCCGAAGAGGCGCCGCCGCCGCGCGTTCTGTCGGGGATGGCCGAGCTCGACCGGGTGCTGGGCGGCGGTCTGGTGGCGGCCTCGGCGATTCTGGTGGGCGGCGATCCGGGGATCGGGAAATCGACGCTGCTCTTGCAGGCGGTTGCGGCTTTCGCCCGCAAGGGGCTGAACTGTCTTTATATTTCGGGCGAAGAGGCCTCGGCGCAGGTGCGCATGCGCGCGCAGCGGCTGGGGCTCGCCGAGGCGCCGGTGCGTTTGGGCGCCGAGACCAACCTGCGCGACATTCTGACGACGCTCGAGACCGAGCGCCCCGATCTGGTGGTGATCGATTCGATCCAGACCATGTGGGTCGATCAGATCGAGGCGGCGCCGGGCTCGGTCAGCCAGGTGCGCGCGGCCGCGCATGAGCTGGTGACCTTTGCCAAATCGCGCGGCGTTTCGGTGATCCTCGTCGGCCATGTCACCAAGGAGGGCCAGATCGCGGGCCCCCGCGTGGTCGAGCATATGGTCGATACGGTGCTCTATTTCGAGGGCGAGCGCGGGCATCAGTTCCGCATTCTGCGCGCGGTCAAGAACCGCTTTGGCCCGGCCTCGGAAATCGGCGTTTTCGAGATGACCGGCGGCGGTCTGGCCGAGGTTGCCAACCCCTCGGCGCTGTTTCTGTCCGAGCGCGGCCAGCCTGCGCCCGGCTCGGCCGTGTTCGCGGGCATCGAGGGCACGCGCCCGGTTCTGACCGAGATTCAGGCGCTGGTCGCGCCCTCGTCGCTCGCCTCGCCCCGGCGCACGGTGGTGGGGCTCGATTCGGGGCGGGTCTCGACGATCCTTGCGGTGCTCGAAAGCCGCTGCGGCATTCCCTTCACCGGGCTTGACGTGTTCCTGAACGTGGCGGGCGGGATCCGGGTGCTGGAACCGGCGGCCGATCTGGCGCTGGCGGCCGCGCTTCTCAGCGCGCGCGAGGATGTCGCCCTGCCGCCCGATATGGTGATTTTCGGCGAAATCAGCCTGTCGGCGGCGCTGCGGCCCGTCGGTCAGGTGGAAAACAGGTTGAAAGAGGCCGAGAAACTTGGTTTTTCACAGGCAATCTTGCCGCAGGGGACCAAGGTCGCGGGCGGCGCCGGGATGCGGGTGCGGACCTTGCCCGATCTCGTTACCTTCGTTGGGGATATGTTCGGCGCGGGATAAGCGTCGCGGAGCAGGAGCGCATGGACGGATTTACCATCATCGACGCCATCGTGGCGATCGTCATCATCCTGTCGGCGGTGCTCGCCTACAGCCGCGGCTTCGTGCGTGAGGGGCTGGCGATTGCCGGCTGGATCGCGGCCGCGGTGCTGGCCTATATGTTTGCCGATGCGGCGCGCCCGCTGATCGCGCAGCTGCCGGTGGTGAACAAATTCCTCGCCGACAGCTGCGAGCTGGCGATGATCGGCGGCTTTGCGGCGGTCTTCGCGCTGGCGCTGGTGGTGTTCTCGATCCTGACGCCCTTGTTTGCGAGCGCGGTGCAGCGCTCGGCGCTTGGCGGGCTCGATCAGGGGCTCGGGTTCCTCTTTGGCGTGGTGCGCGGCGTGATCCTGGTGGCGGTGACCTTCGTGATCTTCGACCGGCTGGCGGGCGCCGAGGCGATCCCGATGGTCAGCGACAGCCGCTCGGCCAAGGTCTTCTCGCGCTTTTCGGGCGAGATGGACAGCCAGATGCCCGCCGATGCGCCGGGCTGGATTGTCGGGCGCTATGAGGCGCTGGTGGCCACTTGCCCCGCGCCGAGCGGCAGCTGAGGCCCCGCGCTGCAAATAGTAACGCCAAGATGACGGATTTCCGGGCGCGAGGGCTTAACAGCCCTCGCGTTTGGCTTTAAATGGGCAACGCAAGCCCCCCTCAGCAAGGACGCCTCCCATGACGGAACCGGCCAGCCCCGTGCAGTTTTCGCATCCGTTCGATTACGACAAGCTGAAGGAGGAATGCGGTGTTTTCGGCGTGATCGGCGTCAATGATGCCGCGAATTTCGTGGCGCTTGGGCTGCATGCGCTGCAGCATCGCGGTCAGGAGGCGGGCGGGATCGTCGCGCATGACCCGGCCAAGGGCTTCAATTCGGCGCATCGATTCGGTTACGTGCGCGACAATTTCACCAAGGCGAGCCTGATGGAGACCCTGCCCGGGCCGCTCGCCATCGGCCATGTGCGCTATTCCACCGCCGGGTCGAAAGCCGCGGTGATCCGCGATGTGCAACCCTTCTTCGGCGAGTTCTCGATGGGCGGCTGTGCGATTGCGCATAACGGCAACCTGACCAATGCCGATGCGCTGCGCCGCGAGCTGATCGAGCGCGGGGCAATCTTCCAGTCCAGTTCGGATTCGGAATGTATCATCCATCTGATGGCGCGCTCGATCCAGAAGCAGCATGCCGACCGGATCGCCGATGCGCTGCGCCGGGTCGAGGGCGCCTTCTCGGTCGTCGCGATGACGCGCACCAAGCTGATCGGCGTGCGCGATGCGCTGGGCGTGCGCCCGCTGGTGCTGGGGCGGCTTGGCGACAACGGCTATGTGCTGAGTTCGGAGACCTGCGCGCTTGATATCATCGGCGCTGAGTTCCTGCGCGAGATCGAGCCAGGCGAGATGGTCGTCATTCAGGATGGCCACATCGAAAGCTCACGGCCCTTCGGCAATTCCAAGGGCCGCTTCTGCATCTTCGAGCATGTCTATTTCTCGCGCCCCGATAGCATCATCGGCGGCCGCTCGGTCTATGAGACGCGCCGTCAGATCGGGGTGGAGCTGGCGCGCGAGGCGCCGGTCGAGGCCGATCTGGTCTGCCCGGTGCCGGATTCGGGCACGCCCGCGGCGATCGGCTACAGTCAGGAAAGCGGCATCCCGTTTGCGCTTGGCATCACCCGCAACCAATATATGGGCCGGACCTTCATCGAGCCGACCGAGCAGATCCGCAACATGGGCGTGCGCCTCAAGCTCAACGTCAACAAGTCGCTGGTGAAGGGCAAGCGGGTGATCCTGGTCGATGACTCGGTCGTGCGCGGCACGACGAGTCGCAAGATCAAGGAGATGATCCTTGAGGCGGGCGCGGCCGAGGTGCATTTCCGCATCGCCTCGCCCCCGACCGCATGGCCCTGCTTCTATGGCGTCGATACGCCGGACCGCTCCAAATTGCTGGCGGCGAAGATGACGGAGGAGGAGATGCGCGACTGGATCGGCGTCAACAGCCTCAAGTTCATCTCGCTCGACGGGCTCTATCGCGCCGCCGGAGAGGCCGAAGGCCGCGATCCCGCGCGCCCGCAATATTGCGATGCCTGCTTCTCGGGGGACTATCCGATCGCGCCCTCGGACAAGATCGAGCAGGGCTTCCAGATGAAGACGGCGGCCGAGTAAGCCGCCCCGATCCCGGGATGCCTCGCGCCACGCTTGGCGCGGTTATGGCGCCGCAAGTCCCGGGCAGGGCTTCCAAAGGAAGACGGCCGCCGAACAAGGCGCCCCGATCCCGGGGTGCCGCGCGAGGCGCGGCACGGCTATGGCTCTGCAACTCCCGGGCCAAGCTCCCCCGATGCGGCGCACCTCGGGTAGCCATGGGGGGCGCCGATGGGGCGCGGCCGCAGGCCGCGCAACTCGCCCGAAGACCCGGCCGCAGTTTCGCATATCCCCTTGATGGAAAAGCTGTTGCGCGGCCCGAAGGGCCGCGCCCCGGGGCCGGGCGGCCCTGGAT
>JACXUS010000267.1 GCA_014763785.1 Sphingomonadales bacterium
CGCCCCAGCCCCTCGGCCCCGGTCACCCGGGCATAATTGTCGAGCGTCAGCCGCGGCGCCTCGGCCGTGGTCAGGAAAATCCGCATGCCGCGGGTCTCGGTGAAGGCGACGGGCGAGGTCAGCCGGTAAAGGCCATCGGCCGCGACGCTCACGCTCTGGCCGTCCTTCAGCGCGACCGTCTCGCCGGGCGCATGGGCGGCCGGATCGCGCGACGAGGTGCCCCAGGCGGTGACCTCGCCCGCGCCCTCGGTCAGATCGCCCGCGATGACGTAAAGATCGCCCTCGCGCTGCTGATCGGCCGCGGTGCCCGCGCGCTCGAACCCGGTCTGTTCGGTGGCCATCGCCGCGCGCCACCACCCCGAGGCCGCGATCTGATCGGCGTCCCGGAAGGACGAGACCAGCAGCCCGAAGGTCGGGATCGTCCACAGCGCCACCAGCAGAAACGCCGCCAGATTGACGGCCCATGTCAGCCGCGCCTTTGTGCCTGCAATCTGGCTCATCTTTGCTCCGCCCGTGCGTTGCGGATGTTCCAGACCATGATCGGCGTCACCAAAGCCATGATGACAATCGCGATCGCCGAGCCCCGGCCATAATCGGGCGCGCCGCGGAACATCCAGTCATACATCAGATTGGCCAGCACCTGCGTGCCCCACTGGCCATTGGTCATCACGAAGACGATGTCGAAGACCTTGAGCACGACAATGGTGATCGTGGTCCAGACCACGGCGATCGTGCCGCGGATCTGGGGCACCTTGATGCGGAAGAACAGCTGCCACGGATTGGCGCCATCGAGGATCGCGGCCTCGATGGTTTCCTCGGGGATGCCGCGCAGCGCCGCCGACAGGATCACCATCGCAAAGCCGGTCTGGATCCAGATCAGCACCGCCATCAGGAAGAGGTTGTTCCAGAACGGCAGCGTCAGCCATGTCTCGGGCGCATGCCCCATCGCCACCCAGATCGCATTCAAGAGGCCAATCTGATCCTGTCCCTCGCCGCGATAGTCATAGATGAACTTCCAGATCACCCCCGCGCCGACGAAGGAAATCGCCATCGGCATGAAGATCAGGCTTTTGGCCAGATTGCCCCAGCGGATGCGGTCGGTGACCTGCGCCGCGATCAGCCCGAGGAAGGTCGAGGCCGCGGGCACGATCAAAAGCCACAGCATGTTATTGGCAATCGACTCGCGGAATTTCGCGTCCGCGATCAGCCAGCGGTAATTGTCGAGCCCGACCCAGCTCTGGCTGCCCGCATCCATCAGGCTGCGCGCCGCCGAATTGAGCACCGGATAGACCAGATAGAGCCCGAGAAACGCCACCGCAGGCCCGATGAAGAGCCAGGGCCGCACCAGATTGGCCCGGGTGATGTTGCGCCCAGCCTCTGGCCCCCGGGGCGGCCAGAGCAGATCGACAATCAGGTTAGAGCCCCAGAACCATGCGACACAGGCAAAGACGCCCGTGACGATGGTCCCGGCGGCAAGGACAAGCTGCTCCATCCCTCTGGGCCTATTTCAGCGTGTCCCAGGTCGATTGGATCGTGCCGGCAACCTCGGCCGCGGGTTTGCCGCCCGCATAATCGACCATGCCGGTCCAGAAGGCCCCCGCGCCAATCGCGCCGGGCATCAGATCCGAGCCGTCAAAGCGGAAGGTCGTCGCCTCGCGCAGGATCTGCCCCATCTTCTGCAGCGTCGGATCGCCATAAAGCTCGGGATCGACCGTTTTCAGCGGCGTGACGAAGCCGGTCTGCGCCATCCAGACCTCATGCGCGATCGGGCTTTGCAGGAAGGTGATGAAAGCATCGGCGGCGGGGTTGTCGGTCAGTTTCGCAAACATCGTGCCCGCGCCCAGCACCGGCTGGCCCAGATCGCGTTCGGCATAGGCCGGGAAATAGAAGAAATCGGCATCCTGCCCGATCACCGTGCCCTCGGGGAAGAAGCTCGGGATGAAGCTTGCCTGCCGGTGCAGATAGCATTGCGGGGGGCTGGCAAACAGGCCCTTGGGGCTGTCGCGGAAGTCGATCGAGGCCACCGCCCCCGCGCCGCCCGCGACGAAAGCGTCGTTGCGCGCGAACCAGCCGAACTCTTCGATTGCGGCGATCACCTTGGGATCGTCGAATTTCAGATCGTTCGCGACCCAGGCGTCATAGTCTTCGGGCGTGTTGATCCGCAGCATCAGGTCTTCGACCCAGTCGGTCGCGGGCCAGCCGGTCGCGCCGCCCGAGCCAAGCCCGATGCACCACGGCGTTTCGCCATTCGCGGCGATCTCTTCGGTCAGCGCCTTGAGCTCTTCCATCGTCTGCGGCACCGCATAGCCCGCATCCTCGAGGTTCTCGGGCACATACCAGACCAGCGATTTCACATCGGCCTTGAACGGGAAGGCATATTGCGCCGCCTGACCGTCGGGGCCTGCGTAATGGCCATAGGCGGCCCAGCTGTCGCCCGCGGCGTAATTGTCCTTGATCCAGGCTTCGGTGCCCTCGGCCAGCGGTTTCAGATGCCCCTTCTTGGCCAGATCGGCGGCCAGACCCGGCTGCGGGAAGACCGCGACATCGGGGGGCGAGCCCGCCTCGGCGTCGATCACGATCTGCTGCTCGAAACTGTCGGAGCCGGCATAATCCACATCGACCCCGGTCGCTTCCTCGAAATAGGCGAGCACCGATTCAAAAAGATCCCGGTCAGCCGACAGCCACGGCCCGAGGATCGTCAGCTTCTGCCCTTTCAGGTCCATCGCCTTCAGCGCCTCATACGAGGCCCAGTCGAAGCGCGCATCCTCGCCCGGTGCGAATTTCAGATCGGCCGCCATCGCCGATCCCGCAGCCAGCGCAAGCCCAGCCACAGTCCCCATCAAAACTTTCGTCATCGCATCCTCCCCGTGGTTCGGGCCCTCCGCCCGATCAGCCCTCCGCGATGAAAATATCGCGGATCGACTCACGCCTCCAAAGCGCTTTGGTGCGGGAAAGCTGGCGCATCGGCGGGGCAAAGTCAACCGGAACACATGCCGCATCTGCACTGTGATCATTGGGGTTTCTTTGCATCCGCAGAAACTGCAACCGCCTCTCCGAGGGCGATTGACGCGCGCCGGAAGCAGGGATAACTTTGCCTCCGCTCAAACCGCTTTGAAGCATTGGAGGGCGCCATGACACTGAAGGAACTGGCGCAGTCGCTCGGCCTGTCGCCGACCACGGTCAGCCGCGCGCTGAACGGCTATCCGGAGGTCAATGAAGAGACCCGCCGCCGGGTGATGGCGGCCGCGAAGGCACAGAATTACCGCCCCAACACCCAGGCCAAACGGCTGGCGACCGGGCGCGCGATGGCGATCGGCCATGTGATCCCGCTGGGCACCCGGCACGAGATCGTTAACCCGGTCTTTGCCGATTTCATCGCCGGGGCGGGCGAGGTCTATTCGCAATCGGGCTATGATCTGGTGCTCTCGATCATTCCCGATGACGCCGAGGCGCGCGCCTATCGCGAGCTGCGCTCCAAGGGCAATGTCGATGGGGTCATCGTGCATGGCCCGCGGCGCGAGGATCCGCGGCTTGAGCTGCTCGAGGAACTCGGCCTGCCCTTCGTGGTGCATGGCCGGGTGAGCGGTGCGACGCGGCCCTATTCCTGGGTCGATGTGAACAACCAGCGCGCCTTTGAGCGGGCGACCGGATTCCTGCTGGACCTTGGCCACCGGCGGATTGCCCTGATCAACGGGATCGAGGCGATGGATTTCGCCTGGCGCCGCCGTCAGGGCTTCGAGGCGGCGCTGGCCGCGCGCGGGCTGGCCGCCGATCCGCGGCTGATGGTTTCGGGCGAGATGACCGAGGCGCAGGGCCATGATGCGGCGCGCCGGATGCTGGCCCAGCCCGAGCCGCCGACCGCCTTCCTGACCGCCTCGCTCCTGTCGGCGATGGGGGTGCGGCGCGCCGCATCATGGCCCTGCGCCTCGGTC
>JACXUS010000268.1 GCA_014763785.1 Sphingomonadales bacterium
GGCGCGCAGTTCGTCTAAGGACTGCGTAATCCCCTGAAATTATTGCTCCGGGGGCATTTTCGGGGCGGTTTTTCGGGGGGCTGAACGTCGGCATCTCTCGGGCATCGGCGGCGCGTTGCGTCGCCTGGCACGAAGGAGACGCCGATGACCCAACCCCTTGCATCCGGAGGCGCCGAGAGGGCCGCCTCCGTCGCCCCGCCCACCGATTTCCTCGACGGATTCATCTCGGAGGAGGAATACGCCGCCCGCCGCGGGGTCAGCTTGCGCACCTGCCAGCGCGACCGCCAGCTGCGCCAGTCCCCGCCCTTCGTCGTGATCGGCCGACGCGTCTACTACCGCATCGAGGCGGTGCGCGACTGGCTGCTCGCCCGCGAACAGGCCGCCGATCGCAAGCCGAGCGCCCCGCGCGCCGGGAGGGGTCGATGACCGCGCCCGCCACGCTCGCGCCCGACATGATGATCGGCGCCGCCGAGATCGCCCGCTTCCTCTTCGACTCCGACGAGTTCCGGTTCCAGCGCCGCGTCTACTACCTCTGCACGCGCTCGAAGCGTCCGCTGCCGCATTTCCGGTTGGGCAGCCGCGTCGCCACGCGCCGCTCCACGCTGATGGACTGGATCGCCCTGCAGGAGGGCTTCGCCAATGCCTGACACTCCTATCCAGTTCACCGGCTCGATTCTCGACCAGCTGGAGACCAAGGTCGCTGCGGAGGCCGCGCACCTGCTGCCCATTGTCCATGCGATCCGCGATCACGGTGTCGGCTTCCTGGTGATCCCCCAGCGCGCGACCGGGCTCGACCGCGGCCTCAAGCTGCTGCAACGGCCCTTCATCGTCATGGTGGGCGACGACACCGACTGCGCGCTCGGCCCCGATCAGTATGACGGCAAGTCGCTCGACCGGCTGATCGCCATGGCGGACGGCGTCGCCGTCGTCTCCTGCGCCCCGCCGCCCGAAGCCTATTCGAGCATCGCACTGATGGCCATGGCGCAGCGCAACGGGCTGATCATCGAAACCCGGCCCGAGCAGGAGATCGCCTGGACCAACCGCGTGCAGGCGGCGCGACCCGAGATGCCGATCCTGCTCTGCACCGTGAAGGCGCCGCGCCAATGACAGTGCAGAACCAGACCCTCGACTTCAACGGCACACCGCCCGGCTCCCGCGCCCGTGCCGCCACGCGCATGTCCGTCGCCCAGTTGGCCGACATGCTGGAGGACCGCATCGCGGACCTGGCCCGGGATCTGCTGGGCGAGCCGAACCGGGAGCTTTCCAGCGCGCAGCAGCTGCGCTTCGGCACCAAGGGCAGTGTGGCCGTGGAGATCGACGGCGCGGACAAGGGCCGCTGGTATGACCACGAGCACGGCGCCGGGGGCGCGGGGCTGGAGCTGATCGGCTATCGCCTCGGGCTGGACGACAAGGCCGCGTGGGACTGGGCGCGGTCGTGGCTGGGTGAGCCCGACGCCGGTCCGTCCTGGACGGCGACGCCACCCGCGTCGCCCACGCGTTCCGCCTCGGGCTCGGCCAGGCCCAAGGAGCCGACGCCCGAGGAACGCGCCGCGAAGGTAGCCGAGATCGTGCGCCGCACGGAGACCCTCGTTTCCACGCCGGTCCTCGCCTATCTGCGCCATCGCGGCATCACCGCCACGCCGCCCGACTGCATCCGCTATCGCCAGTATGCCTACCGCCAGTTCGGGGCCATGGTCGCGCTCGCCACCGACGACGCGGGCGAGGTGCTGGCGATCCAGCAGGTCTATCTGACGGCCGAGGGGCGGAAGGCCCCGGTCAAGGTGGTCAAGCGCACCAACAAGGCCGTCGAAGGCTGGGCGGAACGCGCCGCCGTGCGCCTGCCCGGCCGCGAACCGCTGATCCTCTGCGAGGGCGTCGAGACCGCGCTCTCAGTCTGGCAGGCGACGGGACAGGAGACCTGGGCCTGCCTCGGCATCTCGAACATCGGCCGCGCGCCGGTGCCCGAGAACGC
The DNA here is from genome assembly GCA_014763785.1 of Sphingomonadales bacterium. Taxonomy (GTDB): domain Bacteria; phylum Pseudomonadota; class Alphaproteobacteria; order Rhodobacterales; family Rhodobacteraceae; genus Rhodobacter. The sequence continues at coordinate 1,973 of JACXUS010000268.1, forward strand.
CACGGTGATCATCGCCCGCGACGGCGACCTGCCCGGCAGCAAGGCCGAGGGTCAGATGGCCCGCGCCGCGAGCCAGCTCGCGCATCGCGGCATGACCGTGCTGATTGCCACCCCGCCTGAGGAGCAGGACTTCAACGATGTGCTTGTCCGCGAGGGCGAGGCGGCCGTGCGCGACCGCATCGAGGCCGCCGAACGCTTCAGCGCCGAGGAGGCCGACACCGAACGCAAGCGCCTCTTCATCGGCTCGGACGTGGAGATGTCGCGGCGCGTGCGCGAGGATCTGACCGAGCGCCACGGCCGCATCGTCCATGCCGAGGGCGAATTCTGGCGCTATGGCGGCACCCATTGGGAGGCGATTCCGGATCACGAGTTGCGCCTGCCGGTCCACGCCTATGACGGCGCCGGGTTCCTCACGCCCGCGGGCGAGCCCTCTAACGTCAAGCTGACCAAGACCCGTGTCGACTCGGTCCTGCACGAATGCGCCGCGCTCTGCGCCGAGCCGGGATACTTCGAGAAGCCGCCCGCGGGCATCAACTGCGCCTCGGGCTTCATCCGCTTCGACGCCGAAGGAGTGCCGCACCTCGAGCCGCATCACCGCGAGCATCGCTGCCGCCACACCCTGCCCGGCCGCTGGCAACCCGGCGCCTCTGGCACCCCGCCCGCGGGCTCGCTGCTGGCGAAACTCCTGACCGGCAGCTTCAAGGGCGACCCCGAGGCGCGAGCAAAATGCGCGCTTCTGGCCGAGGTCTGCGGCGCGGCGGCGCTCGGCTACGCCACCCGGCTGATGCAGCCGCGCGCGGCGGTGCTGCACGGCAAGACCGCCGAGAACGGCAAGAGCCAGGTGCTCGAACTGGCCCGCGGCCTCCTTCCCGAAAGCGCCATCTGCTCCGTCCCCGCCTCGAAGATGGGCGACGAGCGGCATGTCATCGGCCTCGTCGGCAAGCTGCTCAACGCCTCCGACGAGCTCTCGGCCGAGGCAATCGCGTCCGACACCTTCAAGGCGGTCGTCACCGGCGATCCCATCGAGGGGCGCGACGTCTACAAGAGCCGGGTCGAGTTCCGATCCGTGGCGCAGAACCTCTTCGCCGCGAACCAGCTGCCGAGCTTCAAGGGCGGGGTGGACCGGGGCGTGCAGCGCCGCCTGCTGCTGATCACCTTCACGCGCACGATCCCGCTGGAGGAGCGCGTCGAGGACATCGGCAAGCGCATCGCCGCCGAGGAACCGGACCTGCTGCTGGCATGGGCGGTGGAGGGCGCGTCGCGGCTGATCCGCCAGCGCAACTACGCGATCCCGCAGAGCTGCCACGAGGAACTCCTCGAATGGGTGCTGAGCGAGGATCCCGTCGCCGCGTGGGTGGATGCCTGCGTGAAGGTCGTGCCGATCGTGAACGGCGGGCCGACCATCGCCACGCGCGACGCCCACCTGCGCTTCCAGAACTGGGCGCTGGCCGAGGGCTACAAGCCCGAGAAGCTGCCCGCCATCAACGGCTTCGTCCAGCGCGTGCAGGCCCGCGTGGCGGGGATCCAGCACAAGCGCACCAGCTCCGGGCGGTTCTTCGTCGGCCTGACGGTGACGCAGTGGTGACGCAAGAATGACGGACTGTGACGTGCAACCCATTGAAAGTGTTGAGATGACGCACTTGGCTTCAACCTTTTTGATAAGGGGGAAATCTCTCTCCCCCTCCTTCATCCCGTTTCCCCCTATAGAAAAGGATGGTGGGGGAGGTGCGTCATCTCAACACTTTCAAGGGCTTGCGCCAGAAACCCCGTCATTCCTGCGTCACCGCTGCGTCATTCGAGGGGCCGAGCGCGCCTGCCCGAGGCGCGGTCAAGCCGGAAGGACCGGGAAATCGGCGGTTCCTCCCGGGCCGATCCGTATGTGGGGACGCGCAGCGCACAAGCCCGCCAGCGTCAGGGGGCGGAAATGACTAAACTCGACAGCCACGAGACCAAGAC
>JACXUS010000269.1 GCA_014763785.1 Sphingomonadales bacterium
GCCCAATGGTCTTCCTCTCGGCCATCGCCCTGACGGCTCTCGTCATCTATTGGTTATGAATTCTGACACTAGTCCGCAGGCGTACCGGTTTGCGCCGTGTGCGGCCGGGCATGAGGTTGTCTACCGCGATCACGAGGCGATCATAGTAAGGGAACTCACGGCGCATCCGGACCGCATCCGAGAACCAGCTCAATTGTTCATTGAGTTGCTTTACGAGCCCGATCAACGCCGTGCGATCACGTCGGTTGGGCAATCTTGTTTCGCTGCTTGACGAACTTTGCATCCTCGCCGGTGAGAAGGGCGAAGCGCCCGAGCCGATCCCGCAGGACTGCCCCAATGCCGAAATCCTGAACTCGCTGCGCGCGCTGCACTCAGCGCACCCCCCGGCTCCCGCGCCAAGAGGGTATTCTTGCGGTGATCTCCTGCGCTGCGGTGACGGCCGCCGCGCGCGACAAGATGGACCTGCGCGCGCGAATGTTCTAGCGATAGGGAAAGGGAGCAGGCCCGATGCCGCCCGCCGGGAGTTTCATGTCACGCGAATCCGCGCCTGAAAACCAGCCACCGCTCGACCCGACGCTTGCCGGGTTGCTGCGCCATGCGCCCGCTGCGGCGCAGGGCGGCGATGGCGAGGATGTCTGGTTCGAAGTGCTTTCGGCGGTGGACCGGACCTATGCCGATCTCGTCGATTATCAGGAGCGGCTGGAGCGGCAGAACCACGAGCTGGAGGATATGCGCTCCTTCCTCGGCTCGGTGCTGGCCTCGGTCTCGGATGCGCTGATTGTCGTCTCGCGCGCGGGCGAGGTGCAGGAGACCTCCGCCTCGGTCGGCGATCTGACCGGGCGCGCGCCGGGGGCATGGCAGGGCCGGGCGCTGGCTGATCTGTTCACCCCCGACAGCCGCGAGCGGCTGGACCGCGCGCTGGCCGAGGCCGCGAATGCCCGCGCCCCGGTCACCATCGAGGCCGCGCTCGCCGCGCCCCAAGGCCCCGCGCCGGTCGAGCTGTCGATCAGCCCGCGGCTGGACGAGCGTCAGCGCGTGATGGGCTATGTGCTGACCGGGCGCCCCTTGGGCGAGCTGCGGCAGGCCTATTCCGACCTTGCCCGCAGCCACGAGGCGCTGATCGCGGCGCAAGCGCAGCTGGTGCGCAATGAAAAGCTCGCCTCGCTCGGCCGGCTTCTGGCCGGGGTCGCGCATGAGCTGAACAACCCGATTTCCTTCGTCTATGCCAATGCCCATGCGCTGGGCCGCTATACCACGAAATTCGAGACCTATTTCGATCAGGTCGCCCGGGGCGCCAGCCGCGAAGAGCTGATCGCGCTGCGCGAGACGCTGAAGCTCGACCGCGAGGTGCGCAACCTGCGCGCCGCGGTCGAGGGCGCGCGCGACGGCGCCGAGCGGGTGCGCGACATCGTCGAGGATCTGCGGCGGCTCTCGGCCGAGGGCTCGGGCGAGCGGGTGATCTTCGATCTGGCGGAAACCGCGCGGGTTGCTGCCGACTGGATCCGCCGCGGCACCAAGAGCGAGGTCGAGATCACCTTTGCCGGCACCGCGGCCCTGCTGGTCACCGGGCGCCCCGGCCATATCCAGCAGGTGATCATGAACCTGATCCAGAATGCGATCGACGCGCTGGAAAGCCGCGCGCAGGGCGTCGTGGCACCGGGCTCCGCGGCGCCGGGCGAGGGGATGACGGGGGGCCCGGATGCGGCACCGAACGCGGCACCGGGCGGCGGGCGCATCCTGATCACCGCGCGCACCGAGGAGGGGCGCGGCCTGCTCAAGGTCGCCGACGACGGCCCGGGCGTGCCCGAGGATCTGGCGCAGGCGGTGTTCGACCCGTTCTTCACCACCAAGCCCGTTGGCAAGGGCACCGGGCTCGGCCTGTCGATCAGCCACAAGATCGTCGAGGAACATGGCGGGCGGCTCAAGCTCTGCCCGCATGGCGGGCCGCTGGGCGGGGCCTGTTTCAGCTTCGACCTGCCCCTTGCCGGCGCGGCCGGGGCCGATGATGCCGCGGAGGGGCGCGCATGAACATTCTGTGGTTGCAGGCCGCGGGCTGCGGTGGCTGCACGATGTCGCTTCTATGCGCCGAGGACCCCAATCTGCTCGATCTCTTCGAGGGGGCGGGGATTGACTTCCTCTGGCATCCGGCGCTGAGCCGCGAGACCGGCGAGGAGGTGCGCGCGCTCTTGGCCGCGGTCGAGGCGGGCGAGATCGCGCTGGATGTGCTGGCCATCGAGGGCGCGATCGCGCGCGGGCCCCGCGGCACCGGGCGGTTCCAGATGCTGGCGGGGACCGGGCGCTCGATGCTGGACTGGCTGCGGGCGCTGGCGCCGCGCGCGGCCCATGTCGTCGCGGTCGGCACCTGCGCGACCTATGGCGGGGTGACCTCGGCGGGGGGCAACCCTTCGGATGCGGTCGGGGTGCAATATGACGGCGCGCTGCCCGGCGGCGCGCTGCCGCCCGAGTTCCGCGGCCGCGCCGGTCTGCCGGTGATCAATGTCGCGGGCTGCCCGACCCATCCCGGCTGGGTGACCGAGACGCTGCTGCTGCTGGCGGCCGGGGCGCTCGGGGCCAAGGATCTGGACGCCCTGGGCCGCCCCCTGTTCTATGCGCAACATCTGGTGCATCATGGCTGCCCGAAAAACGAATTCTATGAATACAAGGCCTCGGCAGAGGTCTTGTCGGAACAGGGCTGCATGATGGAAAACCTTGGCTGTATCGGCACGCAGGCGGTGGGCGATTGCAACATCCGGCCGTGGAATGGCGAGGGGTCCTGCACGCGGGGCAATTATCCCTGCATCAACTGCACCGCGCCTGAATTCGAGGAGCCGCGCCACCCCTTCACCGAAACGCCCAAGATCGGCGGCATTCCGGTCGGGCTGCCCACCGACATGCCCAAGGCGTGGTTCATGGCGCTCGCCTCGCTGTCCAAGGCCGCGACACCCGCGCGGATCGCGCGCAATGCCACCGCCGACCGGGTCGAGGTGACGCCCACCCTGCGCAAGCCCAAGGGCCGGCGATGAGCGCGCCGCAGGGGGCCCTGCCGGTGGGGCGCAGCCCGGGCGCTGCGCCAGACCCATCCCCGGCCGCGCGGCTGGTCGTCGGGCCCTTCAACCGGGTCGAGGGCGATCTGGAGGTGCATCTCGATCTGGCCGAGGGGCAGGTTGCCGCGGCGCGGGTTCATGCCCCCCTGTATCGTGGGTTCGAGGTGATGCTGGCGGGCAAGGATGCCCGCGATGCCCTGACGATCACGCCGCGGATCTGCGGGATCTGCTCGATCAGCCAGTCGGCGGCGGCGGCGCGCGCGCTGGGCGCGGCTTGGGGGATCGGCCCGACCCCGCAGGGCGCCGCGATGAGCGCGCTCATTCATGCGGTCGAGAACATCTCGGACCATCTCTTTCATTTCAACCTGTTCTTCATGCCCGATTTCACCCGACCCGCCTATGCCGGGCAGGGCTGGTATCCGCGCGCGCTTGCCCGGTTTGCGGCGGGTGAGGGTGGGGCGGCCCGCGCCGCGATCGAGGCGCGCGCGAAGCTCATGCATATCCTTGGCCTGATGGCGGGCAAGTGGCCGCACACGCTGGCGATCCAGCCCGGCGGCGTGACCCGGGCCCCCGGCGCGCGCGACAAGCTGCGCATCCAGACCAGCCTGCGCGCCTTTCGCCGCTATCTGGAGGCGGAGCTGTTCGGCGGCCGGCTGGAGGATTTTGCCGCGCTTGAAAACCCCGCGCAGCTGATGGGCTGGGACCGCGGCGATGTCGGCCTGTTTCTGGAAATCGCCGCCGCGACGGGTCTGGCGGGGCTTGGCCGCGGGGCCGGGCGCTATCTCAGCTTCGGCGCCTATCCCCTTGAAAGCGGGCCTGTCTTTGCCCCCGGGCTGTGGGTCGAGGGCGGTCAGGGCGGGGTGCGTCCGGTCGATCCCGGGG
>JACXUS010000270.1 GCA_014763785.1 Sphingomonadales bacterium
GCCCCGCAGCAAGGCGTCGCGCCGCCCCAGGGCGCTGGTTCCCCGCCGGTTCCCCGCCGGGACCTCTGCCGGGCGATCGCGGCCGGGAGCGGCTCGGTTCCGGCTCCCGCGACCCGCTGTCCCAACCCCGCCCGGTTCGCACAGGACCGATCCTTTGCCCGGGCTGCGCCCGACGGCCGCGGGTCTCGGCCGGGCCCTGTCCCGCCGCGCACCGCGCGCCTCACCCGCGTGATCGGCACCGATTGCACCCGCCCGGCACCGGCGCTAGCGTGGGGCGAAATGGTGGAGGACTGGATGAAATCGGATGTCTTCGGCGAGGTCCTCACGGGCTGGGCCCCCCCGCGTCTGCCCGATGCGCTCGAGCTCGAGGGGCGCTATGCCCGGCTCGAGCGGCTCGAAGAGGGGCATGCCCATGCGCTCTATCGCGCCAATGCCGAGAGCGATGCGATCTGGGATTACCTGCCCTATGGCCCGTTTTCCTCCGAGGTCGGATATATCCGCTGGGTCAAGGACATGGCCGCGCTGCAAGACCCGTGGTTCTATGCTGTGCGCGATCTTGCCAGCGGGCAGGTCGGCGGTGTCATGTCCTTCCTGCGCATCGCCCCCGAGGCAGGCTCGATCGAGCTTGGCCATATCAACCTCGCGCCGCGGATGCAGCGCAGCCGGGCGGCCTCCGAGGCGATGATGCTGATGATCGGCTGGGCGTTCGACGCGGGCTATCGCCGGTTCGAGTGGAAATGCAATGCGCTCAACATGGCCTCGCGCCGGGCCGCGCAGCGGCTGGGGCTGAGCTATGAGGGGATCTTCCGGCAAGCCGCGGTGATCAAGGGCCGCAACCGCGATACCGCCTGGTTCGCCGCGATTGACAAGGACTGGCCCGGGCTCAAGGCCGCCTATGAGGCCTGGCTCGCGCCCTCGAATTTCGACGCCGAGGGGCGGCAGATCGAGAGCCTGTCGGATCTGACGCGTCTGGTGCGCGTGGCCTCCGACCCGGCGCTGGGCTGATCGCGGCGCGCGCATGCGCCCCGGCCACCGGCGCCGTCACCGTCCTTCGCCAAACTGACGGGCCCGAACAGGTGTCGGCGCCTCAGAAGGCCGCACCGGCGGCCAGCCGTTCCTGCACCAACCCGTTCAGATGCGAGATCGCCGCGGCACTGGGCTCGGCGTCGCGTCCAAGCTCCATCGCCGCATCCTCCAGGGCCTCATCGCCCGCGGACCGCGCCACACCCGCCAGAAACTGCGAGACATAGCCGAAATCCGGCCGGTCGGCGCCCGACATCAACACCTCGGAAATATGGCTCAGATCGTCGCGCAGCGCCAGAAGATCGGGCGAGACCGTATCATCGGCGGCACAGGGCAGCAGGACCGGACGATCCTCGGCCGCGGTCACCGACAGCACCGCCTGCTGGAACATCGCCAGACTGTCGATCGGCTTGGGCAGGAAAGCATCCGCCCCTGCCGCCAGCGCCGCCTCGCGCAGGACCGGCTCGCCCGAAATCGCCAGCACCGCGGGCGCGGTCGCCTTCATCGCCTTGATCTCGCGGATCAGATCGGTGCCTGAGCCATCGGGCAATCCCAGATCGACGATCACCACCGAGGGGCGATAGGTCTGCAAATGCCGATGCGCCGAGCGCAGGCAATCGGCCCGCCGGATCCGCGCCCCCGACCGCAGGCACAGCAATCGCATCGCCTCCGAGGCGAAGCGGCTGTCCTCCACCACAAGGATCGTCAGCCCCAGAAGCGGGCGCTGCATCGTCGCGGGGCGGCGGGCGAGGAAATCGGTCAGGTCGTCGGTCATGGCGGGTCACCTTGGCAGAGGGATTCGCGGGTCTTCCCAAGTTAAGCCTTCCTTTGCCTAACGAAGCGTTAAGGCTGATCACGCGCCCGGCGCGGGATGCTTGCAACAGGTCCCGCGCGCCCCTAAAGCTGGTGCAACCAACGGAGGACCCCATGATCGGACGTCTCAATCACGTCGCCATCGCCGTGCCCGACCTCGAGGCCGCAGCCGCGCAATACCGCAACACCCTTGGCGCCAAGGTGAACCCGCCGCAGGACGAGCCCGATCACGGCGTCACCGTGGTCTTCATCGAACTGCCCAACACCAAGGTCGAGCTGCTCTTCCCGCTGGGCGACAATTCCCCGATTCAGGGCTTTCTGGACAAGAACCCCTCGGGCGGTATTCATCACATGTGCTTCGAGGTGGACGACATCCTCGCCGCGCGCGACAAGCTGAAATCCGAAGGCGCCCGCGTCCTTGGCACCGGCGAACCGAAGATCGGCGCGCATGGCAAGCCGGTGCTGTTCCTGCATCCCAAGGATTTCAACGGCTGCCTGATCGAGCTGGAGCAGGTCTGAGATGAACCTGACCGGCGGCATCGTCCTTTACGCCGTGATCTGGTTCATGGTGTTCTTCGTGGTGCTGCCGCTCCGGCTTCAAAGCCAGGACGAGGCCGGGCAGATCGTGCCCGGCACCCATGCCTCGGCCCCGCATGATCCGCGCCTGAGGCGCAAGGCGCTGATCACCACCGGTATCGCGACGGCGCTCTGGGCGGTGATCGCGACGGTGATCCTGTCGGGCGTGATCACCATTCAGGATCTGGACTGGTTCGACCGGATCAAGGACTGATCCCGCACCCTTCGGCTTTTTCTTGGCCTCAATACTCCGGGGGGCGCCGATAGGGCTCCATTGGTCCGAGACCAATCGGCGACGGGGCAGCGCCCCCGGCCTTACCGCCCGCGCAAGGCGTGGAACAGATGCGTGAAGACCGCAGCCCCCACCACCGGCACGGCAAGGTTGACGATCGGGATCGACAGCGGCAATGCCAGCAGCGCCCCGGTCAGCCAGACCGTGCCCCGGTTCGCATCATAAAGCGCGCGCGCCTCGGGGCGGTGCATCCGCCGCTGCGCCGCCATCTGGAAATATTCCCGCCCCAGCAGATAGCCGTTCAGCCCCAGAAACAGCAAAGGCGCCAGCGGGATCACGAAGGGATAGATCACCAGCGCCAGAAGGTTCGCGCCAAGGATCACCCCGAAGAAGCGCAAGGTATCGCCCAGGCTTTCCGCCAGGCTCAGGCTGCGCACCGCGGGCAGCTGCGGGTAATGCACCCCCTCGACCATCTCGGCCACCTCCTCAAGGAAGAAGCCGGTGAAGATCGAGGTGACCGGCGCCATCAGGAAGACCGAGGCGATCAGCATCACCCCGAACGAGGCAAAACCCACCGCCGAGCCGATCCAGCCGATCTCGCCAACCCAGGGCAGGGTCACCGTCTCGGGCACGAAGAGCCCGATCAGCCACAAAAGCCCCAGCCACAGCGCGATCAACAGCGCCAGCGCAAGGCCAATCCCCTTGAGCAGAACCTTCATCGCGCCGGGGCGGAACAGATCCGACAGGCCGCGGCCAATCGCGGTAAAAATCATGCTTCCACCCAGCTTACGATGCGGTCCAGATCCGGGCGCGGCCGCTCGGGCGGGGGCGCGGTCTCGGACCCGATATGCACAAGGCCCGCGACCCATTCGCCCTCGGCCAGCCCGAAGGCCGGGCCCGCGAAGCCCAGATCATGCGCAACCCAGCCCGAGAGCCACCCGGCGCCCCAGCCCGCCGCAAGGGCCGCATTCACCAGCCCCAGACAGGCGGCGCCCACCGACAGGGTCTGTTCGATCTGCGGCACCTTGTCGGTCGGCCGCGGCACGGCGATCACCGCCACGCAAAGCGGGCTCTGCGCGAATTGCGCAACGCCCTTGGCGGCCTGATCCTCGGGCAGATCCGCCGCCGCCGCATAGGCCGCCGCCGCGGCCGCGAGCCGCTCCAGCGCAGGTTTCTCCAGCACGATGAAGCGCCACGGCTCGAGCTTGCCATGGTCGGGCACCCGCGCGGCCGCGGTGATCAGCGTGGCGATTTCGTCCCGCCCCGGCGCGGGCGCGGCC
>JACXUS010000271.1 GCA_014763785.1 Sphingomonadales bacterium
CGGCAAAGCCGCGCGCCCCCCGCGGGTCGGTGCCGCTTGCGGCACCGAAACGGCGCGCCCGGGGGCAAGCCCCCGGGCGCGCCGCCGCCCCGATCAGAGCCCGGATTACAGCTTGTAGCTGATCGACTTCATATCGGCATCGGGCGCGGTTTTCTCGCGCCGCACCCGCAGCCGGTTCAGCGCGCCGACATAGGCCTTCACGCTGGCGAGGATCGTATCGGTATCGGCCGAGGACCCGGTCACCATCCGCCCGTCCTCTTCCAGACGCACCGAAACCGTGGCCTGCGCATCGGTGCCCTCGGTCACGGCATGGACCTGATAGAGCTTCAGCGCCGCCTCGTTCGGATAGATCGCGCGCACCGCCTTGAAACAGGCATCGACCGGGCCGTCGCCTTCGCATTTCGCCGATTTCTCGACGCCATCCACGGTCATCTTCAGCTCGGCTTCCTGCCCGTCACTGCCGCAGATCACCCGCAGCCATTTCACCTGCAGGAAGTCAGTGTCGGTGTTGGCGGCGCTGTCCGACATCAGCGCGATCAGATCCTCGTCGTAGATCTCCTTCTTGCGGTCGGCCAGCGCCTTGAACCGCACGAAGACATCGTTGAGCTGGTTATCGGCCAGATCGAAGCCCAGATCGCCGAGCTTGGTGCGCAGGGCCGCGCGCCCCGAATGCTTGCCCATCGCGATATTGGTCTCGGTGATGCCGATATCGGCGGGCTTCATGATCTCGAAGGTCTCGACATTCTTCAGCACGCCATCCTGATGGATGCCCGATTCGTGCAGGAAGGCATTTTTGCCGACCACCGCCTTGTTGAACTGCACCGGGAAGCCCGAGACCTGCGCCACGCGGCGGCTCAAGTTCATGATTTTCGTGGTGTCGATCTTGGTCGTATAGGGCATCAGGTCGCGCCGCACCTTGATCGCCATCACCACCTCTTCGAGCGCCGTATTGCCCGCACGCTCGCCCAGACCGTTGATCGTGCATTCGATCTGGCGCGCGCCCGCGCTGACCGCGGCCAGCGCATTGGCCGTCGCCATGCCCAGATCGTTGTGGCAATGCGTGGCGAAGATCACCTCATCGGCGCCGGGCACTTTTTCCAAGAGCATCCGGATGATATCGGCCGATTCCTGCGGCAGGGTGTAGCCGACGGTATCGGGGATGTTGATCGTGGTGGCGCCCGCCTTGATCGCGGTTTCCACGACTCGGCAGAGGTAATCGCGCTCGGTGCGGATCGCATCCATCGCCGACCATTGCACGTCTTCGCAGAGGTTGCGGGCGTGGGTCACGGTCTCGTGGATGCGGGTCACCATGTCATCGGTCGACAGGTTGGTGATGCCCCGGTGCAGCGGCGAGGTGCCGATGAAGGTGTGAATCCGCGGCTTCGGCGCGTGTTTCACCGCCTCCCAGCAGCGGTCGATATCCTTGTAATTGGCGCGGCTCAGCCCGCAGATCACCGAGTTTTTCGCGCGTTTGGCGATCTCGCTCACCGCCTCGAAATCGCCCTCGGAGGCGATCGGGAAGCCCGCCTCGATGATATCGACGCCCATTTCATCGAGCAGCTGGGCGATCTCCAGCTTCTCGGCATGGGTCATCGTGGCGCCGGGCGATTGCTCGCCATCGCGCAGGGTGGTGTCAAAGATCAAAACGCGGGTGGTGTCGGTCATGTCGGGTCTCCTCAGGGGGTTCCTAGCGTCGGGAAAGCGCGAAGGCCAGCCTTGCTTTGGGCTTCGCGGATCGGGCGCTGGCTACCCCTGAGCGGTCGCGCCCGGGGGCACGCTCAGAGGAGGCTAAGAAGAAGGAGACCACGGACGGACAGGCCGGGAGCGATGGCGGCCCCGGTGCGGTCGGTCGAGATGTTCAGAATCCGTGTCATGGGGTGGATAATACCTGCCGGGTGGTAAATGAAAAGCGAAAATCGGCTCAGGCGGGTGGGGGATTGGCCTTGGGCGGCGCGGCCGCGCCGAAATGCCAATGCTCGGGTGCCACGAAGGCGGTGAGCGCCGCCCGGTCGGGGCGCAGGCCGAGGCTGCGCGCCAGCGCCGTGACGCCGGTGAAATCGCCGCGGGCGAGGGGGGCGCTGTCGATCTCTGTCGCGCCGGTGGCCTCGATCAGCTGCGCGAGGCGGGCCTCATAGGCCGCGGCGAACCCCTCCCAGAAGGCGGGATCGTCGGAATGGCGCGCCATGAAGGGGGTTGCGCGGCAGGACCGGATGAAATCGGCGCGCGGGCGGCGCACCACGACCCAACGTGCGGCCGGGAAGGCGCGGTGGAAGCTGCGCCAAAGCAGGGTCAGCTTGGTATCCTTGTAGAGCCACGGGCGCGTGCCGTCATACCCCTCGGCCTTCAGGATCCGGGCAAGGATGCCGTGCAGGTCGAGCGCCGCGGCGCCGGGGGGCGCGAAGCTCGGCCAGGGGGCGAAATCTTCGGGTGGCAGGGGGGCGACGCCCAGCGGATCGACGCGCGAGCCCGCGAGGATCGGTTTGACGATCTGTTCGCGGATCACGGCATGCTCAAAATAGCCCTTCGGGTTGAAGGGGTTGGCGGGGACGATGGTGCCGGTCCAGAGGCCACAGGTGGTGAGGCATCCGGCCACCAGCGAGGTGCCCGAGCGCGGCAGGCCGGTGACGAAAACGGGCGTATCGAAGCGGCTGGGATGGGCGAAATCAGGCATCGAAGCCTCCGGTTTTGAGGGTCAGGGCGGCGGCCAGCGCGGCGAGCGGCGCGGACCAGTCGCCCGCGATGCTCTGGCGGTAAAGGCACAGCGCGTCATACCAGAGCGTGCGCGCGGGGGCCGTGCCCCAGCGCCAATCGGCGCCGCGCGGCAGCAGCACATGGGTCGGCACCCCCAGCGCGCCCGCCAGATGCACGGTCGAGTTGTCGACCGATACGACCGCCGCGCAGCCCGCGATGAGCGCCGCGAGCCCGTCGAGATCGGTGCGCGCGTCGAGGCCCGCGGGCGGCAGCAGCGTACGGCCGCTGGCGGCTGTGATCGCCGCGCGGGTGGCGGCTCGCTGTCATATTGCAGGTCGATCAGCTCGGCCAGGACCGAGCCGAACAGAATCTCGTCGCCCACGCCCTGCTCGGCCCAGGCCAAAAGGCGCGCGGCGGGATCGCCGGTCCAGCGCGGCAGGGGCCCTTCATAGGGGCGCGAGGGGAAGCCGCGGGCGCCCCAACGCGCCTCATAGTCACGCCAGCCGGCGGGGAAATCCCCCAGCGCCAGCGCGCAGAGCGCTTGGTTCCAGCGGGTGTCGAGCAGATCGGGGACGGCCAGATCGGGGGCGGCCGCCAAGGCGCTCTCATGCAGCGCATGGGCGGCGGCGAAATCGCCGATCTCCTGCAGCGCGGCGCCCAAGCCATCGCGCAGATCGGCGCGGTCGGGGGCGAGCGTCAGCGCCGCGCGCGCCGCCTCCACGGCCTCAGCGGCGGCGCCGCTGGCCCGCAAGGCGGCGGCCAGATTGGTCCAGGCGGGCAGAAAATCGGGGCGCAGCGCGAGGGCCGCGCGATAGTCGGCGATGGCAGCGGGCAACTCCCCCGCGGCACGCAGCAGGTTGCCGAGGTTATAGGCGGCATCGGCATTCTCGGGCGCGAGCGCGCGGGCCCGACCGAGGGCGGCGCGCGCGCCCGGCAGATCGCCTTGCGCGCGCAAAGCGGTCCCAAGGTTGATCCAGCCCTCGGCCGCCTCGGGGCAAAGGCGCGTGAGCATCTGTGCGGCGGTGGCGGTGATCGCGGGCTGGCCCATGCCCTGACCGGCCGCGGCGAGGAGGCGCCAGAGGTCGGGCGCCGCGGGGTGGTGCTCGATCGCCTTGAGGCAGCCCTCGGCCAGCGCGGCATGGTGCCCCCCCTGCCAGAGTCGGGTGAGGCCGAGATCAGGGCGGGCAGGGCGGTGGCGTCCGGGCGCGCGGGGGCTGTGCCGCGCAGGGT
>JACXUS010000047.1 GCA_014763785.1 Sphingomonadales bacterium
GCATCGAGCACAGGGCGGGGGGCTGGCCCCCCGCCCTGTGCTCGATGCCTCTCCCCCTCAGGCCCGGCGCGCGCGGCGGCGGCGGATCAGCCCGAAGGCGCCAAGCGCCGAGCCCAGCATCACGAAGGGCGCCGGAACCGGCACGGCGGGCAGGAAGGCCGAGACGTCATAGACGTCCACACCCGTATCCGTCGCAAAGGCATAGCGTTCCCAGCTGCTCAGATAGGTGGTGAAGCCGGTGTTGAACACCAGTTCCAGCACATCATTCGTCCAGGAGAAGCTGGCGATATCGGCGAAGAGGTAATCGGTGAAGCTGACCGTATCGAAGTCGTCGCCCCCGTCGAACAGATCGGTCGTCAGCGCGGCCCCGCTCAGATCGAAGATCAGGTAATCGTCGCCAGTCCCGAAGAAGCTTGCGCCGTCGATCACCGAGCCCACGCCCAGATAGACCGTATCCTCGCCACCATAAAGATCGAGCGCGGTGCCATCCCAGCCGGAAATCAGGCCGTAGGTCTCGATATATTGCTCGGAATTGGCGCGGTGATCGGTGGTCACGCCCTGTTTCCCGGCGATGGTTCCGGTGTTGTAGACATAGCCCTGACCGAAGGCATCGCCCGCGGCCTCGGCCGGGGTGGCGTCATTGGCGACATTGGCGTCGAAGTCGATCGCCGCGTCATAGGTCGAGGTGATCGTGCCGAGGTTGAAGATCTCGCCATCGTCGAGGTCGATGGCATCCTGCGGATCGGTGCCGCCGGCATAGACGTTGGCGATGGTGCCGTGGTTCTCGATATAGGCGCCGGTCGCGAGTTGCACCGCATCGTCAACGCCGGTGATCGTGCCTTCGTTATAAATCGCGCTGTCGTCGCCGCCCTCGACGCCCTCGTCGGCGCCGATGATCGTGCCGTAGTTGTCAAGCAGCAGCCGGTCATCCGCCTGCACGCCCTCATCCGCGCCGATGATCGCGCCGCGGTTGACCAGATGCAGGTCCTTGTCGGTGTTGATCCCGTCCTTCGCGCTCGAGGTGATCACGCCGCTGTTGGTCACGGTGATCCGGTCATCGAGCTTGATCGCGTGATCGGCGGTATTGCTGAGCAGCGCGCCGGTCTCCACGGTGATCGTGACATCATCGAGGCTGCCCGAGACGAGCCCGTCGAGGGTCGATCCGGTGCAGGTGATGGTGGCGCCGGCGCTGAGCGCAGGCGTGCAATTGGCCGCCCAGGCGCCAAGGCCCGACAGCGGAAGGATGGCGCAAGAAAGCGCGAGCGTCTTGATGTTCATTTGGGCCCCCACGGCTATGACCTGCACCGTTAACCATGGGCAGATGACAGGGAGGTAACAGGGGCGGCGCGGGGGCCGGTTTTTCGCGGGCCATCGAAAACGCAGCGTTTCCCGTTTGGAAACAAGACGCCTGCCACGCAAAACGCCCCCGGGGCGACCCCGGGGGCGCAGATCCGGCCCGGTGCGGGCCGTGAGGCTTATTCCACCGTCGCGGTGACGATGTAATCGGGGTCCTCGACCAGACCGTTCAGCGCGGCCGAGCCCTTCTTGATCTGGTCGACCACATCCATGCCTTCGACGACATGGCCGACGATGGTGTATTGGCCATCGAGATGCGGCGCCGCGTCGAACATGATGAAGAACTGCGAATTGGCCGAATTCGGATCGCTCGAACGCGCCATGCCGACCATGCCGCGGCTGAAGGACCGGTTCGAGAATTCCGCAGGCAGGTCGGGACGATCCGAGCCGCCCATCCCCGCCATCCGGGTCTCGCCGCCGCGCTT
This sequence comes from Sphingomonadales bacterium, assembly GCA_014763785.1. Lineage (GTDB taxonomy): Bacteria > Pseudomonadota > Alphaproteobacteria > Rhodobacterales > Rhodobacteraceae > Rhodobacter. The sequence continues at coordinate 1,782 of JACXUS010000047.1, forward strand.
GCCGAACTTCACATCGCCCGTCTGCGCCATGAAGCCGTCGATGACGCGGTGGAAGACCACATCGTCATAGGCGTGCTCATTGGCGAGCGCGGTGATCTGCTCGACATGCTTGGGCGCCACATCGGGCAGCAGGTCGATGACCACACGCCCCTCGGTCGCGCCGCCGATCGTCAGGACAAGGTTCGGGCCCGGGCCGTCGGGCGCCGTGGTGCCATCCTGCGCCAGCGCGACACCGCCGGCCAGAATCATCGCAGAGGCCAGAAGCAGCTTACGCATCGGCGGCCACCTTCACCGAGATCATCCGGTCGGGGTTCGCCGGCGGCTCGCCGCGGGCGATCTTGTCGACGAATTCCATCCCCGAAATCACCCGGCCATAGACGGTATATTGGTTGTTCAGGAAATGGTTGTCGGCGAAGTTGATGAAGAACTGCGAATTCGCCGAATGCGGGTTCATCGAGCGCGCCGCGCCAAGCGTGCCGCGATCATGCGGCAGTTTCGAGAATTCCGCCTTGAGATCAGGATATTGCGACCCACCCGTGCCAGCACGGCGGGGGTTGTAATCCTTTTCCATATTGGCGTGTTCCACGTCGCCGGTCTGGGCCATGAAGCCCTCGATCACCCGGTGGAAGGCCACATTGTCATAGGCGCCGTCGCGGGCGAGCTGCTTCATCCGCTCGGTATGGCCGGGGGCCACATCGGGCAGAAGTTCGATGACGACGGGGCCGTCCTTCAGTTCGATGATGATCGTGTTTTCAGGGTCTTTGATATCGGCCATGACGGTTCTCCTCGGAATTTCGGCGGACTTTAGGGGGCGCGCGCGGGATTCGGAAGGCGAAACGGGTGGGCGGCGTTGACGTGCCCCGCACATCCGGGCAAGTTTGCGTGAGCAGCGCCCGGTGGACGGCCCCCGCCGCGCGCCAATTTCAGGAGAATGACGATGGCTTGGAAAACGCTCGACGAGATGGATCTTGCGGGCAAGGTCGTGCTGGTGCGTGTCGATATCAACGTTCCGGTGGAAAACGGTGTGGTCACCGATGCGACCCGGATCGAGAAGATCGTGCCGACCCTGCGCGACATCATCGCCAAGGGCGGCAAGCCGGTGCTCTTGGCGCATTTCGGCCGGCCCAAGGGCAAGGTGGTGCCCGAGATGAGCCTGAAGCCGCTGGTGCCGGTGCTGGCCGAAAAGCTCGGCCTGCCGGTGAAATTCGCCGAGGATTGCGTGGGCGGCCCGGCCAAGGCGGCGGTGGCCGCCCTAGGGACGGGCGAGGTTCTGCTTCTGGAAAACACCCGCTTCCACGCGGGCGAGGAAAAGAACGATGCCGAGCTGAGCGCCGGGATGGCGGCTCTGGGCGAGGTCTATGTGAATGACGCCTTTTCCGCGGCGCACCGGGCGCATAGCTCGACCGAGGGGGTGGCGCATATCCTGCCCGCCGCCGCCGGGCGCCTGATGGCGGCGGAACTCAAGGCGCTGGAGGCCGCGCTTGGCAATCCGGTGCGGCCGGTGACGGCGGTTGTCGGCGGGGCGAAGGTCTCGACCAAGCTCGATTTGCTGGGCAATCTGGTGAGCAAGGTGGATAACCTCGTGATCGGCGGGGGGATGGCGAATACCTTCCTCGTGGCGCAGGGGATTTCGGTGGGCAAATCGCTGGCCGAGCATGACATGGCCGAGACCGCGCGCGAGATCCTGAAGAAGGCCGAGGCCGCGGGCTGCACGATCGTGCTGCCCACGGATGTCGTGGTGGCGCGCGAGTTCAAGGCAGGCGCCGAAAGCGAGGTCGTCGCGGCCGATGCCTGCCCGGAGGACGCGATGATTCTGGATGCGGGCCCGGCGGCGGTTTCGCGGATTTCGGAATTTTTTGAAAACTCGAAAACGTTGATCTGGAACGGTCCGCTCGGCGCCTTCGAGATCGCGCCCTTCGACACTGCGACCAATGCCGCCGCGCAAAAGGCGGCCGCGCTGACGCGCGCGGGCGCGCTCACCTCGGTTGCGGGCGGCGGCGATACGGTCGCGGCGCTGAACAAGGCGGGCGTGGCCGCCGATTTCAGCTATATATCGACCGCGGGCGGCGCCTTCCTCGAATGGATGGAGGGCAAGGAATTGCCCGGTGTTGCGGCATTGATGAGCTGAGACAGGCGGCCTCCGGGCCGCCTTTCCTTTCCCGGGGCCCTGTTAGCGCTCTCAGAATTGCGCCAAGCGGGGCAAGGGGGTATCCGAAGGCAAAGCCGGGGATCCGGCGCAACCAGATGCAAAGGGGCGAGACATGGCCAGTGCCAAGCAGACCGAACAGATCGCAAAGGGCGCGGGGTTCATCGCCGCGCTGGACCAGTCCGGCGGCTCGACGCCGAAGGCGCTCAAGCTCTATGGCGTGCCGGAGACCGCCTATGCCAACGAGGCCGAGATGTTTGACCTGGTGCATGCGATGCGCTCCCGGATCATCAAATCGCCCGCCTTCACCGGCGAGAAGGTCGTGGGCGCGATCCTGTTCGAAATGACGATGGATCGCGACATCGACGGCATCCCGACCGCCACCTATTTGTGGGAAAAGCGCGGCGTGGTGCCGTTCCTGAAGATCGACAAGGGCCTCGAGGCCGAGGTCGACGGCTGCCAGATGCTGAAGCCGATCCCGGGGCTCGACGATCTGCTGGCGCGCGCGGTTGCGGCGGGCATCTTCGGCACCAAGGAACGCTCGGTGATTTCGGCCGCCAATGAAAAGGGCATCAAGGCCGTCGTCGCGCAACAGTTCGAGCTGGGCCGGGCGGTGATCACCGCGGGCCTGATGCCGATCATCGAGCCCGAAGTGACGATCAGCATTGCCGACAAGGCCGAGGCCGAGGCGATGTTGCGCGAGGCGATTCTGGCCGAGCTGGACAAGATGGACGCGCAGGTGATGCTGAAGCTGTCGCTGCCCAGCGTGCCGAATTTCTACAAGCCGCTGGTCGATCACCCGAAGGTGCTCAAGGTCGTGGCGCTCTCGGGCGGCTATGCGCGCGACGAGGCCAATGCGATGCTGGCGCAGAACAGCGGGATGATCGCGTCCTTCAGCCGCGCGCTGACCGAAGGCCTGAGCGCGCAGCAAACGGATGCAGAATTCGACGCGAAGCTGGGCGAGGCAATCGAGAGCATCTATCAGGCGTCGATCGCCTGATCCGGGTCGCAGATGAAATACGGAAACTGGGGGCTGCGGCCCCCTTTTTCATGCCGCGCCCGGGGGGACACCGGGCAAGGGGGGCGCTGCCCCCCTCTTTGCTGACGCAAATTCACCCCCCGGGATATTTAGGCACTGTTGAGGAGCAGAGACTGCCCCCCCTCAACAGTGTGCAAATATCCCGGGGGTGAGGGCCGAAGGCCCGAGGGGGCGGCGCCCCCTGCCCCGCCAGCCCCGCGCGCGGCGCTGAAATAACTGCAAATTTAGCGCCTTCCCCCATTTTCCGGATTCACAAGCCGAATCACCTGTGGCATGATGCCCCCATCGCCCGCAAAGAGGCGCCACCGGAGCAGTGACCCCATGCAGACGCGCCGCACCCTCGGCCCCTTGATCTTCTTCTCGATTGCCGTCGTTCTGGGCGCCTATTTCACCTTCGCCGCGGTGCAGGGGTCTTATGGCGTGTTCCGCCGGGTGCAGATCGACGCCGAAATCGAGACCCGCACCGCCGAGCGCGACGCGTTGCGCGCCGAGGTGACGCGGATGGCGAACCTGACCCATCGGCTGTCGGATCAGTATCTCGACCTTGACCTGCTGGATGAGCGCGCGCGCGAGGTGCTGGGCACGATCCGGGCGGACGAAATCGTCATCCGCTGAGCCCTGCGCCGAACCGGATGCAAGAGGGATCCCCGAAGCCCCGGCCCCGCCGGGGCTTTTGTGTTTCGGCGTGACAGGCGCCGCGCGGCGGGCGTTGCCATTCGCGGCAAATCGCTGTAGAAGATAGTTTAACGTTGAACTACTTTTGGGAGGGAGTCCCCGATGGCGCCACGCAAGCCCGCTGAGACGAAGGAGGCCCCGGTCGAGACGACGGGCGCCAATGTCTCGAAAGACGAACTGCTGAGCTATTACCGCGACATGCTCTTGATCCGCCGCTTCGAGGAGAAGGCGGGCCAGCTTTACGGCATGGGGCTGATTGGCGGCTTCTGCCACCTCTATATCGGGCAGGAAGCGGTGGTCGTGGGCCTCGAGGCGGCGGCGATCGAGGGCGACAAGCGGATCACCTCATATCGCGACCACGGGCATATGCTGGCCTGCGGGATGGACCCCAAGGGGGTCATGGCCGAGCTGACGGGCCGCATCGGGGGCCTGTCGAAGGGCAAGGGCGGCTCGATGCACATGTTCTCGAAAGAGAAGCATTTCTATGGCGGCCATGGCATCGTCGGCGCGCAGGTGCCGCTGGGCGCGGGTCTGGCCTTTGCCGACAAATACAACGAGAACGGCAATGTGACCTTCGCCTATTTCGGCGATGGCGCGGCGAACCAGGGCCAGGTCTATGAGACCTTCAACATGGCCGCGCTGTGGAAGCTGCCGGTGATCTTCGTGATCGAGAACAACCAATATGCGATGGGCACGGCGCAGAAGCGTTCGACCTCGACGCCCGACCTCTATACCCGCGGCGCGGCCTTCGGGATTCCGGGCGAGGCGGTCGACGGGATGGATGTGCTGGCGGTGAAGGCCGCGAGCGAGAAGGCCACGGCCCACTGCCGTGCGGGCGAAGGCCCGTATATCCTTGAGATCAAGACCTATCGCTATCGCGGGCATTCGATGTCGGACCCGGCGAAATACCGTTCGCGCGAGGAAGTGCAGAAGATGCGCGACGAGCGCGACGCGATCGAGCATGTGCGCGAGCTGCTGATCCAGGGTGGCCATGCGACCGACGAGGATCTGAAGGCGATCGACAAGGAGATCAAGGCGATCGTCAACGAGGCCGCCGAATTCTCGAAAGAGAGCCCCGAGCCGCCGCTCGAAGAGCTCTGGACCGACATTTACGCCTGAGGGAGAGAGACCATGGCAGTTGAAATTCTGATGCCCGCCCTCTCGCCGACGATGGAAGAGGGGACGCTTGCGAAATGGCTGGTCAAGGAGGGGGACACGGTCACCTCGGGCCAGATCATCGCCGAGATCGAGACCGACAAGGCGACGATGGAATTCGAGGCGGTCGATGAGGGGACCGTGGGCAAGATCCTTGTGGCTGAGGGCACGGCGGGGGTGAAGGTGAACACCCCGATCGCGGTGTTGGTCGAAGAGGGTGAAAGCGCCGATGCGGTGGCGGCCCCTGCGGCGACGGCCCCTGTGGCGGCAGCCGCCGCCGAGACCCCTGCCCCGGCCGCGCCTGCGGCGCCGGTCGAAGTGGTCTCGAAGGCCTCGGCGGATTATCCCGAAGGCACGGCGATGAAGACGATGACCGTGCGCGAGGCCCTGCGCGAGGCGATGGCCGAGGAAATGCGCGCCACGCCCGAGGTCTATCTGATGGGCGAGGAAGTCGGCGAATATCAGGGCGCCTACAAGATTTCCCAAGGTCTGCTCGATGAGTTTGGCCCCAAGCGCGTGATCGACACGCCGATCACCGAGCATGGCTTTGCGGGCATTGCGGTGGGCTCGGCCTTTGGCGGCCTCAAGCCGATCGTCGAATTCATGACCTTCAACTTCGCCATGCAGGCGATTGACCAGATCATCAACTCGGCCGCGAAGACGCTTTATATGTCGGGCGGTCAGATGGGGTGCCCGATCGTGTTCCGCGGCCCGAATGGCGCGGCGGCGCGGGTGGCGGCGCAGCACAGCCAGGATTACGCGGCGTGGTATGCGCAGATCCCGGGGTTGAAGGTGGTAATGCCCTATTCCGCGGCCGATGCGAAGGGTCTGTTGAAACAGGCGATCCGCGATCCGAACCCGGTGATCTTCCTCGAAAACGAGATCCTCTATGGGCAGAGCTTCGAGGTGCCGGTGCTCGACGATTTCACCATCCCCTTCGGCAAGGCGCGGATCTGGCGCGAGGGGAGCGATGTGACGCTGGTCAGCTTCGGGATCGGGATGAAGCATACGCTGGAGGCCGCCGACAAGCTGGCCGCCGAGGGGATTTCCGCCGAGGTGATCGACCTGCGCACGCTGCGTCCGATTGATTACGACACCGTGCTGGCGAGCGTGATGAAGACCAACCGATGCGTGACGGTGGAAGAGGGCTTCCCCGTGGGCTCGATCGGCAACCATCTGAGCGCGGTGATCATGGAGCGCGCCTTCGATTACCTCGACGCGCCGGTGATCAACTGCGCGGGCAAGGATGTGCCGATGCCCTATGCGGCAAACCTTGAGAAGCTGGCGCTGGTGACCTCGGATGAGGTTGTCGCGGCGGTGAAAAAAGTCACCTATCGCTAAGGGGTTGGGCCAATGGCAACCGAAATTCTGATGCCCGCGCTGTCGCCCACGATGGAGGAAGGCACGCTGGCGAAATGGCTGGTCAAGGAAGGGGATAGCGTCAAATCTGGCGATATCCTCGCCGAGATCGAGACCGACAAGGCGACGATGGAATTCGAGGCGGTCGATGAGGGGATTATCGGCAAGATCCTGATCGCCGAGGGCACCGCGGGGGTCAAGGTGAACACCCCGATCGCCGTGCTGGTCGAAGAGGGCGAAAGCGCCGATGCGGCGCCTGCGCCCAAGGCTGCGGCCCCTGCGGCGGCCCCGGTGGCCGCGCAGGTGGCGGCTGCTGCACCTGCGGCGGCTGCGCCCGCCCCGGCAGCGCCCAAGGCCGAGGGTCAGCGCCTGTTCGCCTCGCCGCTCGCGCGGCGGATCGCGGCCGACAAGGGCCTCGATCTGGCGTCGATCAAAGGCTCGGGTCCGCATGGCCGGATCGTGAAGGCCGATGTGGAAGCGGCGCAACCCGGTGCGAAACCGGCGGCAGCGGCCCCTGCCCCCGCGGCTGCGGCGGCTCCGGCCCCGGCGGCGGCGCCCGTGGTCTCGGCCTCGGCGGTGGCGAAGCTTTACGAGGGTCGGCACTACGAGGAGGTCACCCTCGACGGGATGCGCAAGACGATCGCCGCGCGCCTGACCGAGGCCAAGCAGACGATCCCGCATTTCTATCTGCGCCGCGAGGTGCGTCTGGATGCGCTGATGGCGTTCCGCGCCGAGCTGAACGCGCAGCTGGAAGGCCGCGGCGTGAAGCTGTCGGTGAACGATTTCATCATCAAGGCCTCAGCGCTCGCGCTGCAGGCGGTGCCGAATGCCAATGCCGTCTGGGCGGGGGATCGGGTGCTGAAGATGAAGGCCAGCGACGTTGCGGTGGCGGTGGCGATCGAGGGTGGGCTGTTCACGCCGGTCCTGTTCGACGCCGAGGCGAAATCGCTCTCGAAACTGTCGTCCGAGATGAAGGATCTGGCGAAACGCGCCCGCGACCGCAAGCTTGCCCCCCATGAATATCAGGGCGGCAGCTTCGCGATTTCCAACCTCGGAATGTTCGGGATCGAGAATTTCGACGCGGTGATCAACCCGCCGCATGGCGCGATCCTGGCGGTCGGTGCGGGGGTGAAGAAGCCGGTGGTAAATGCCGCCGGTCAGATCGAGGTCGCGACGATGATGTCGATGACACTCTCGGTGGATCACCGGGTGATCGACGGGGCGCTGGGGGCCGAGCTCTTGAAGGCGATCGTCGACAACCTCGAAAACCCGCTGGCCATGCTGGCCTGATCCAGCCCGCAAGCCAAACACCATAAACCCCCCGGATTTCCGGGGGGTTTGCGTCTGATCAAGGCGCGGCGGCACGATCTCGGCTAGGCAGGTTCCCAACCCCGGTTTGCGAAAGGAACCGCTATGGACTGGAAAGCCGAACTCGCCTCGATCAAGACCGGAATGGGGGACTTCGCAAGCAGGCAGGCCGCGACCCAGAAGGGATTTTCCGCGCTGCACGGTGCCTCGCTTGCCGAAGGGGTGCTCTCGACCAAGCAAAAGGAGCTGATCTCGCTCGCGATCGGAATCGCGCGGCAATGCTCCTATTGCATCGGGCTGCATGTGCAGGCCTGTATCGCGGCCGGCGCAACAAGGGCCGAGATCGAGGAAACGGTGAATGTCAGCGTGCTGATGGGGGGCGGGCCGTCGCTGATGTATGGGCTGAAGGCGCTTGAGGCCTTCGATCAGCTCGCCGCGTAAGCCGCCCCAGATATGCGAAAAGGGCCGGAGCTTGCGCCCCGGCCCTTGGAATTTCCAGCCCATGTTCAGCCGGTGCAGTCGCAGCCTTTCAACCGGTGATCCATCCGCACGGCGGGCTGATCGCAGCCGGCCTCGCCCACGATCTTCGCGGGCACGCCCGCCACAGTCTTGCAGGGTGGCACCTCGGCCAGAACGACCGATCCGGCCGCGATCCGGCTGTTTGCCCCGACATGGATATTGCCAAGCACCTTGGCCCCCGCCCCGATCAGAACGCCGTCACCAATCTTCGGATGCCGGTCTTCCTCTTCCTTGCCGGTGCCGCCCAGCGTGACCGAATGCAGCATCGAGACATTGTCGCCCACCACCGCCGTCTCGCCGATCACGATCGAATGGGCATGGTCGATCATCACGCCCCGCCCGATCCGTGCCGCCGGGTGGATATCGACGCCAAAGACCTCAGAGGTGCGCATCTGCACGAAATAGGCCATGTCACGCCGCCCGACGCGCCAAAGCCAATGTGCGATTCGATAGCTTTGCAGCGCCTGATAGCCCTTGAAGAACAGGATCGGCTGCAGGAAGCGGTGGCAGGCCGGATCGCGATCATAGACGGCGACCAGATCGGCCCGCGCCGCCTGTCCCAGATCGGGATCGGCGCCATAGGCCTCATCGGCGATTTCGCGCAGGATCTGCTCGCTCATCTCGCCCGAGGCGAGCTTCAGCGAAAACCGAAAGGCCAGCGCGCGCTCCATCGTCGGATGGTGCAAGAGCCCGGCATGGATCAGCGAGCCCAGCAACGGTTCATCCCGCACAGCCTCTCGCGCCTCGTCGCAAATGCGGGTCCAGACCGGATCGACGGCGGCGACTTTTGCACGGGTTTCGGCCATGGCGGGGCTCCTTGCTGACGTCCGAGCCTATCACTTAGGCTGCCCGCGGCATAGGGGAAGGCCTCGCCCAAGAAAAGCCCCCGCATGGCAAATGCCGCGGTATCAGGCCCGCTCGCGCCAGCGCCCCAAAGCCCCGATCAACTGCTCGAGCGCCTGCAGATATTCCCTCCCGATCGGCCCATCGGGCAAGCGCGGCTCGCACATCACCCGGCCCATGAGCGAGCCGTTGCCCCAGCGCGGATGGACCCGCCCCAGACGCTTGCGGTAAAGATCGGCGGCATGCGCCTCGCTCAGCCAGGCCTGCGCCACGCGCCGACGAACCGACGGCGCCAGCGCCTCAAGCGCCCGCGCCGCCGTGATCAGATCGCCATGCAGCACCGGCCGCATCTCAGACCGCTACCGCCAGTGTCGTGAACAGACCCGCCCCGTATTCCTGCGAGATCTGCGCAACCGACAGGCTGAAATCGCCGGTAATGCCATCGGCCAGCTTCTGCGCGGCCGGATAGGAAAACGCCGGGCTTGTGGTCACCACCTCGCGCCGGATCGCGCCGCCTTCAAGCACCCGGACCAGGTAAAGCTCCTGCCCCTCGCCCAGCGGCACGTCATAACCATCCCAGCTGTCACCGTCGATCCGCGTGCGCCGAACCCAGCCGAAGTCCCAGCCCGCCGCGCTGACCGAAGCGCGCAGATGACAGGGGCTGAGCGGCCGCAGGCCGTTGCCGGAAAAGGCCGCAACCTCATGCACATAGGACGGATCGTCATAGCCCCGCAACGCCGAGCCGATGCGATAGTGCCGCGCCAGCCCCCGCGCCGAGGCAGGCAGGTCGATCTGTGTCGGCGCGCCATCGAACAGCACCACGGTTGAGCCCTCGGGCCAGACCTCGGGCATCAGCGCATCGGTGCCAAGCTGTCCACGCAGGCGCAGGCTCAGGTCCCAGATCCCCGCCTCGACCGGCGCCGCATTGGCAAACTGAAAGAGCTCCCAATCCCCCCCCGGCGTGCCGATCGCCATCAGATTGGCCCCGCTCAGCACCCGTGATTGCGACACCGATTCCAGCGCTCCGCCGGTCAGCTGCACCCGCAGCGCCTCGCCGCGATCCCAAAGCCCGCTCCGCGCCGCCCGCAGCGGGCTCAGCGTCGCGCCCATCACCGCCTGCGAGGTGATCAGCGTGTTCAGGTCATAGCCCGCATCCTCGACCGAGGCATAGACCGCCACCGTTCCCGGCCAGGGCGTGCCCGCCACCGCCAGATGCGGCGCATAGGGGTCCTCCTGCCCGCTCATCAACGGCAGGTCGAGGAAGACCGGCGTCAGCGGCACCGGCGCGGCAAAGGGCTTCAGAACCGCCCGCTCTTCGGCCTCATCCGAGGCGACATAGGACCCCGGCTCGATCCGCACCGCCTCGACATTCAGCGTATCGGCGCGCTCCATCCGGTCGATGCGATAGCGCCAGCTGCCCTCTTCGGTCTCGACCGCGACGACATCCCCGGGCCCCAGATAGCTGCGCGACAAGGGCAGCGCAAAGCGCGCCGTATCGCGTGAGACCCGCGCCTCGGCCAGCCAGCGCTCGACCACACCCTGCGCCTCGGCCCGCGTCATCGCCAGCGCGAGTTCCGAGGCCGCTGCCGCCCCCGCGGTCTCATCGGGGAACAGGGCCTCGACGGCGCGGGTCTCGAAATCGCCATCCGCCTCGATATAGGTCAGCCGCACCCGGCCCGCCATCTCCGCCTCAGGCGCCCGCGCCGTCTCGAAGGTCAGATCGTCATCGCCGATCGCCAGCTCCGCATAGCTCAGCTCGTCATCCGGCCGCCCCTCGCGCATCCGGAAGACCAGCGTCCCCTCGCGCTCCAGCGCCTCGAAACTATAGGCCAGCATCAGCGACTGGATCGAGGCCCGCCCGGTCTGCCCGGTCGAGACCGCATAGCCGCGCACCAGCCCGTAAAGCTCGCTCACGTCGATATCGGTGACACCGGCCCGCGCGCAGATCTCTGCAACCACCGAGGCCAAGGGCTGCGCCGTCGCCCGCCCGGAAATCCAGTGCCCGCGCGGGTAATTGTCGGCATCCTTCCACAGCCCCGCATTGGCCGGAAACTGCGGATAGGGCCGACTGTCCCAGGCCCAGACATGCGCCCGGCTCATGTCGAGCATCCGCCCGCCATAGACCTCGGACACCGGGTTTTTCGCCGGATCGCCCCAGTAATCCACCATCGCGCGCAGATATTGCATCTGGATCAGCTCATCGCGCCGCCCGTCCGAATAATAGGGCAGGCTCGATTCCGAGCTCTTCGGATCGAGGAACTTGTTGGGCTGGTTCGTGCCCTTGTCGACCGCGGCGCAACCATATTCGGTGAACCAGATCGGCTTCGATTGCGGCACCCAGGCAGTCTGGTTCTCGGAACGCAGGCCGCCCACCCGCTCGAAATGCGGGTTCGCCCACCAGTTGCGGATATCCTTGTAGCGCCAGATCCAGGCCTCATCATGCTCGGCATCCTCGATCGGGGTGCGGATCTGCGCCGCGCGATGCTCGTCGGCGGCGTAATACCAGTCATAGCCCTCGCCACCCTCGATATTGGCCTGCAAATACTGCAGGTTATAGATCGAGAGCCATTCGGCATCGGCATGGTCCTCGCCCTCGCGCCAATCCGACAGCGGCATGTAATTGTCGATGCCGACGAAGTCGATATTGGGGTCCGCCCAAAGCGGATCGAGATGAAAGAACCGATCGCCATTGCCCGGCTGATAACCGAAATATTCCGACCAATCCGCCGCATAGCCAACCTTGCAGCCCGGCCCGAGGATCGCCTTGACCTCGGCCGCCAGCTGGCGGAACTGATCCACCGCCGGGAAGCTGTTGCCCGGACCCCGGATCTGGGTCAGCGCGACCATCTCGGTGCCGATGCAGAACGCATCGACCCCGCCCGCCATCGCGCACAGATGGGCATAATGCAGGATGAAACGGCGCATCGACCATTCGGCCGGGCCCGTATAGCTCACCGTGTGGCCCGCAGGCGTGAAATGCCCTACCTGCGCCTGCCCGAAGAAGGCCGCAACCTCGGCCGTCGCGGTCGCCGTCTGATCGGGGCTGCCCGGCCGCCCGGACGCCTCGCTCGTGGTAATCCGCCCGCGCCAGGGCAGCGTGGGCTGGTCGCCAGCATCGCTCCACGGATCGGGGCGCCCATTGCCCGCGAGCTGCTCCATCAGGATGAACGGATAGAAGGTCACCGCCTTGCCCGCCGCGCGCATCGCCTGGATCGACTGGATCACCGCCGCATCGGCGGGCGTGCCGCCATAGACCGCATTGCCATCCAGCAGCGGCACCCGCTGCGCCGCGCCACGCACCAGCCCCGACACCGCCCACGGCATCGTGCCGCTTTCGCCGGTGATCTGATCGACCTTGGGCTGGATCTGACAGGCCGCGCAGCGCAGATCATCGCCGAACCAGCTCACCACCAGCGACACCGCCCCGCAATTGGGCAGCTCCTCGTCCAGCGTGTCGAGCGCGCGCATGAAATCCGTCTGCCCGCCCGGGGCGTTCTGGTTCATCACCGTGGTCGAGGCCAGCACCCCAGACCCGATCGAATAATAGACCGGCTCCGTCGCCAGCGCATATTCTCCAGTGCCGGGGATCAGCGCCACCGCCTCGATCCCATGCGTCAGATCGGGCACATCGCCGATCAGCGGCCCTTGCGCCGCGCGCACCACCTCAAAGGTGAACTGCGGCACCCGGTTGCCATAGGGCTCGAGCTGCAGGTCCTCAAAGACCACATAGGCAATGCCGCGATAGGCCGGCGCCATGCCCGCCCCCTCGACCGCCTCGATCTTCGGATCGGGCAGCTGGCTTTCCGAGCCGTTATAGACCCGCATGTTCAGCGCCGAGGGATCAAGCTCCAGCCCATCGGCCCAGACGCGGCCCACGCGCAGGATCTCGCCCTCGCACAGGGCCATCGCCAGGCTCACCGAATAGCTGTGCGTGGTCGTCGTGACCTTGGTCGAGCGAGGCGCCCCCTTGCCGGTCTTCTGCGTCGTCGTGTTGGTCGTTTGCAGGAACCGCGTCGCCCAGATCACCTGCCCCGCGACCCGCATCCGCCCCCAGAGCACCCCGACGGCATCGCCCTCGCTCGCGCTCGCCAGCCGGAAGCGATCGACCTTGCCCGTCTCGACCCGCTGCGAGCCTCCGCCCAGCAGCCGCTGGTCGATCACCCGAAGGTGCTCAAGGTCGTGG
>JACXUS010000272.1 GCA_014763785.1 Sphingomonadales bacterium
GGTTCCCCGGACGGCGCGCCCCCGGCCCCCTTGATCAGCGTTTCGCGATGCGGGCCACGAGTTCCTCGCGCAAGAGGCCTTCGTCGGCCGCACTGTCGCGGGCAAGGCGCTTCAGCCCGAAATGCACCCGGGCGATTTCCTGATAATAGCTCGTGAAGGAATAATTCACCGCAGCCCCCGCCACAGCGCCCAGAACCGGCGCCGCCTGCGCGGCCAGCTTCTGCCCCAGCACCGCCGAGAGCCGCGGCGCCACCCGGGCGATCAGGCTGTTGACGCTCGCCCCGGTGATCGTCATCCGCGCACCGACAAAGGCCATGTCGGCGCCGTCATCCTTGGCCAGCGGCCCGGCACTGGCAAAGACCCGCAGACATTCCATCCGCATCTCATCCGAGGCAGGGTCGAAGCCATGCTCGGCCGCGATCCCCTGAATGGCGCGCAACAGCATGGTGACGGTGAAGGGCAACTCGGCCAGCGCGCCGGGCAAGCCCCCCGCGCCCCCCGCAACACCCATCGCCGTCGCAATCGCCGTATTGACCCAATCGGCCCGGTCCGACACCGCCCCGCGCGACCGCGCCGCCGCATCGAAGGCGGTGTGCAGCGCGCGCTCGGTCGCGCCCTCGAGCCCGTCGCGCACGCCCTGCGGCAGCTTGGCCAGCAGCCCCTCGGCGGAGCCGCCGACATAGGTCAGCACCGTCATCCCGATGCCCCCCGCCGCGCGGTGGCGCTTGGCCAGCGCATCGAGCTCGGCCACAAGGACCGGATCGCTGACCGGCAGCAGGATTTCAGGCTCCATCGCAACCTCCTAGGCAGGGGCACCCCCGCAATATGGGGCCCGCCGCGGGCGCGCACCAGATCAGGCGTCGGCTTTTTCGACCGGGCCGCGCACCCCATCCCAGGCGCCGGGCTGCAATTCCAGCGCCAGAACCCGGTCGGGGTTCGTGGGCGGCGGCATGATCACGCCCTCGATCTTCTCGAAGCCGAAGCGGGTGTAATAGGGCGCGTCGCCCACCAGCAGGACCCGCTCCCAGCCCAGCCGCCGCGCCTCGTTCAGGCTTTCGTGCATCAGGATGCCGCCCAAGCCTTCGCCCTGCCGCGTCGGGTGCACGGCGACCGGGCCCAGAAGCAAGACCCGCCGACCGCCGACCTTGACCGGCCAATAGCGGATGACCGCCGTCAGCACGCCATCCTCGCGCAAAGTCAGGCACAGCGCATGCACCTTCTCGACCCCGTCGCGCAGCCGATAGGAAGACAGCGCCGTCCGCCCCGGCGCGAAACAGAGGTCATAGAGCGCCTCGACCTCCCACCAATCGGCCTCGGTCTCTTCCTCGAGCTGATACATGCGCGCCTTCCCGAATCCCTCGCCAATCGCGCCTAACACGCGATAATGTCAGGTTCAAATCAAAGGACTGACCGATGTTCTATCGCCCGGCCGAGGGCCATGGCCTGCCACATAACCCGTTCAACGCCATCGTCGCGCCGCGGCCCATCGCCTGGGTCGGCACCCGCGGCGCGATGGGTGACAATCTGGCGCCCTACTCCTTCTTCAATGCCGTCGCCTATGTGCCGCCGCAGGTGATGTTTGCCTCGACCTCGGCCAAGGCGGACCGCGAGGACAGCAAGGATTCGGTGGCGCAGATCCGCGAAAGCGGGGTGTTTTCGGTGTCTCTGGTGCCGCTCGGGATGATCGAGGCGATGAATGCCAGCTCCGCGCCATTTGCCGCGGGGGTCGATGAATTTGCCGCGGCGGGCGTCGCCAAGGCCGACTGCGAGACGATCGACTGCCCGCGCGTGGCGACAAGCTATGCCACGCTGGAATGCCGTCTGGTGCAGGTGGTGCCGCTTCTGGGGGCCGCGAATGTTCTGGTGCATGGCGAGGTGACCGGGGTGCATATCCGGGACGACTGCCTGCTGGACGGCCGGTTCCTGCCGCCCGAACGCCTCGCGCGGCTCGGCTACAAGGATTACGCCGCGGTGCGCGACCTCTTTGAGCTCGACCGTCCGCCCGGGGCCTGAGCGCGCCGGGGGCTGTCTGCCCCCCTCTTGGCCTTGCGGCCAATTCACCCCCCGAGGATATTTCAGGCAAGATGAAAGACCGATCCGCTTTCATCTTGCTCAAAATATCCAGGGGGTTAGGGCCGCAGGCCCGAGGGGGCAGAGCCCCCTTTCCCCGGCTGCCGCGGGCGCCTAAGCTTTGCCGCGAAGCAGCGACGGAGGCGGTTATGGAACGGATGATCGGGGTGATCGGCGGCTCGGGGGTCTATGAGATCGCGGGCCTCGAAAATGCCCGCTGGCAGGCGGTCGACACGCCTTGGGGCGCGCCTTCGGATGCGGTGCTGCGCGGGCGGTTGAACGGGGTCGAGATGGCCTTTTTGCCGCGCCATGGCCGGGGTCATGTGCATACGCCCTCGACCGTGCCCTATCGCGCCAATATCGCGGCGATGAAGATGCTGGGCGTCACCGATCTGGTCGCGGTTTCAGCCGTCGGCAGTCTCAAGGAGGCCTATGCCCCGGGCGATTTTCTGGTGGTCGATCAATATATCGACCGCACCTTCGCGCGGGAAAAATCGTTCTTCGGCCCGGGGCTGGTGGGCCATGTCTCGGTCGCGCATCCGGTCTGTTCGCGGCTCTCGGCGGCCTGTGTGGCGGCGGCGAAATCGGTCGGCGTGACGGTGCACGAGGGCGGCACCTATGTCGCGATGGAGGGGCCGCAATTCTCGACGCTGGCGGAAAGCCGCCTCTACCGCAGCTGGGGCGCCGATGTGATCGGCATGACCGGCATGCCCGAGGCGAAATTGGCCCGAGAGGCGGAGCTCTGCTATGCCTGCGTCGCGATGATCACCGATTACGATTGCTGGCACCCCGACCACGACGCGGTCGATGTGGCGCAGGTGGTGGCCACCGCGATGAAGAATGCCGATGTCGCCCGCGGGCTGGTGGCGGCGTTGCCGGGGCTTCTCCGGGGCGAGGCGGTCGATTGCGCGGCCGGTTGCGGCCACGCGCTTGACAGCGCGATCATGACCGCGCCCGCCAAACGCGACCCGGCGATGATCGAGCGCTGCCGTCCGGTGCTGGGCCGCGTCTTGTGAAGGTCCTGATCCTTGGCGCCGATGGGTTCATCGGGCGCCATCTGGCCTTTGGTCTGCGCGCCGCGGGCGCCGAGGTGATCGCCGCGGCCCGCGCGCCGGGGCGGCTGGCGGCGATGGGGTTTCGGGTGCTCGCCGCCGATCTGGGCGACCCGGCGACCCAGGATCGCGCCTTCTGGGCGCCGCATCTGGCGGGCGGTGTGCATGTGGTCAATTGCGCGGGGCTGCTGACCGGGTCCGAGGCTGCGTTTCGCGCCGTGCATCTGTCGGCCCCCGCCGCGGTGGCGGCGGCGCGTGACGGCGGGCAGTTTCTGCAGGTCTCATCCGTGGGGATCGAGGGGGTCGAGACCCCCTTCGCCCGCCACCGCCGCGCGGCCGAGGCGATGCTCGCGCAGCTGCCCGATGTGACCGTGCTGCGCCCGGGGCTCGTGCTGGCGGAGACCTCTTATGGCGGCTCCTCGCTGATGCGGGCCTTCGCGGCGCTGCCCTTTGCCCGCCCGGTCGTTGGGGCGGGCGATCAGCCCTTCAACCCAATCCATGCCGCCGATCTGGCGGCGGTGGTTCTGGAGTGTCTTCGCGCCCCGCCGGGCTTGGGCCCCTTCGAGATCGGCGGGCCGGAATCCCTGTCGCAAGAGGCGCTCGGCGCGCTTTACCGCCGCTGGCTGGGGTTGCGGCCGGTGCCGGTGCTGCCCCTGCCGGTGGGCCTTGCCCGCGCGCTGGGGCGGCTTGGCGATGCGCTGCGGCTGGGGCCGATCTCGGCCACGGCGGTGGCGCAGCTTCAGCACGGCGTGCAGGCCGATCCCGCGGCGCTGCTCGCCCGCATCCCCACCCG
>JACXUS010000273.1 GCA_014763785.1 Sphingomonadales bacterium
GCATATTCCTGCGCCGCCGGTTCGTCATTGATCCGCGCGACCAGCCGCCGCGCAGGATCGGCGCGCGTGACCACCATCCGCGCAGGGCTCGGCGCCAGATGCGCCAGCGAAAACGGCCGCACCGTGCAATCCGAGCGCATCAGCGTCAGCACCGCGGCATTGTCCAGCACCCGGCCCTGCGCATGGACCTGCGTGCGGCGAAAGGCCGTGCCATCGCCCGCCGAGCCGCCGACGATCGGCACCGGCCCAAGCCCGCCCGAGAGCGCCGCAACCAGCGCATCCTCCTGCCCAGAAAGCCCGTCCACCAGCAGCACCGCACATTCCGAGCGCCATTCGGGCGCGCGCCGCGCCAGCCCCTGCCGCGCGCGCAACAGATCGGCAATCAGCGCGCGGGTATCGAGCCGGTCCAGCCCCTCGATCACGATCTGCTCGACCTCGAACCCCGCCGCAGGCAGCGCGAAGGCCAGGATCTGCCCCTCGTCATAGCCCGCGCCGGTGATCTCGCCCGCCGTGGTGCAGCCGCTGATCCGCGCCGCGCCAAAGAGCGCCGCCGCCCGGGCGCAGAGCGCGCCCAGATCGGCCGCGGGCGTGGCAAACAGGAACACCTGCGCGAAGGGCCCCGGCCCCAGAGCCGCCGCGATCCGGCCCAGCGGATCGGCCTCTTCCGCGGCGGCCCAGGCGCTGAGCGGACAGCAGGACCCGGCCGCGCCCCGCGGGCCCGGGGCCGCCGGTTGCGCGCCCGCAGCCGGGCGCGTCTCGCCAAGTGTCATCATGACGGGCCCTCCCTGCCCGGCCGAGCGCTTTGGGCCGTCCGGTCTCCTCAACCGGCCGCGCCGCGCCTGCCCGACCCTAGCGCGCGCGCCAGCTCTCGGGCAAGGGCTGCGTCGCCTGCGCTTCGCGCGCCAGCAGCACCGCCTGGGTGCGGGAATAGACGCCGAGCTTGCGCATGATCGCGGTGACATGGGCCTTGACGGTGGTCTCGGCGATCGAGAGGTCATAGGCGATCTGCTTGTTCATCTTACCCGCACAGATCTGCTCGAGGATATTGGCCTGCTGGCGGGTGAGCTGGCTCAGGCGGCGGATCGCCTCGTCCTGCGCGCTCATCCCGTCGCCGGTGGCCAGCGCCTCGCCGGTCGACTCGGGCACGAAGATCTCGCCGCGCGCGATGGCGGCAAAGGCCGCGCGGAAGAGCTCGCGGCGGGAATGCTTGGGCACGAAGCCCGCCGCGCCCGCCTGAATCGCCGCGCGGATCACCCGCGGCTCGTCGATCGAGGAGACCACGACCACCGGCACCTCGGGCGCCGCCTGCCGCAGCCGCATCAACCCGTCGAGCCCGTTCACATCGGGCAGGTTCAGATCGAGCACGATCACATCGGGCCGCGGCGCCTGCGCCTCGGCCAGCCGCTCGAGCGCCGCTTCAAGCCGGTCGGCACTGTCGATCGCCTCGATCCCCGCCACCGCCTGCAAGGTCATCGCCAGAGCATCGCAAAACAGCGGGTGATCATCGACGATCAGCGCCGTGCGAAACTCTGTCCTCGGGGCCCCGGCCGTCTGCAGCACCATCGTCTCACCTTCGCTCTGAACCTTGAGCCACCCTAGCAAGGCAGGCCCGCCCCCCATACTGTCCTTAAGTCGAACCCCGGGCAAGGCGCCCAGCCCCGGGCCACGATCCGGGCCGCGGCGCTTGGGGCAACGGCCGGAGCCTCCGGCGGGGATATTTGGGGCACTGTTGAGGGGAACGCTTTCTTAACTATGAGTCGTCATTCTGGGGACACGGTACAGGCGGGGACGCCGATGACCGTCACTGTTGAGAAGGCGCCCCTCCAACCGGGAAACCGCGGGGTTTAAAAGGGGCGCCGATCTCCAGAATGGAGAATACCGGTCTCAACAGTGCCCAAATATCCCCGCCGGAGGCTCCGCACCGGGCCACGGGCGGGCGATAGCGAAAGGGGCGCCCGGGTTTCCCCGCGCGCCCCCCTCTTTTGTCCTGCGATCCGGCCGGGCCTCGAGCGCGTCGCGCCCCCGGCCGTTCGTCCGATCAGTTCGCGGCCAGTTGCTTGGGCAGCTTGAAGGTCCAGACGGTGCCACCCTGATTGAGGTAGTTCACCTTCTTCGCCACTTCCCCGCCCCAGAGCGGAACCGCGCCGCCCCAGCCCGAGATGATCGAGACATATTGCTCGCCGTCCTGTTCCCAGGTGACGGGCTGGCCGACGATGCCCGAGCCGGTCTGGAACGACCACAGCTTCTCGCCGGTATCGGCGTCAAGCGCGAGGAACTCGCCCTCGGGGTTGCCGGTGAAGACGAGCCCGCCCGCGGTGGTCATCACGCCGCCCCAGAGCGGGGCCGCGTTCTTGTATTCCCATTTCACCTCGCCGGTGTTGGGGTCCATCGCCTTCAGGCTGCCGATGTAATCCTCGAAGAGCGGCTTGATGGTGAAGCCCGCACCGAGATAGGCCGCGCCCTTCTTGTAGCTGATCGGCTCGTTCCAGATATCCATGCCCCATTCGTTCGAGGGGACATAGAAGAGGCCCGTGGTCTGGCTATAGGCCATCGGCATCCAGTTCTTGCCGCCGAGGAAGCTGGGCACCGCAAAGACCTGCTGGCCCTTGCCGCCTTCGGCCGCCGCATCCGGGGCGCCGGGGCGGTTGTCCTCGTTGTAGATCGGGCGGCCGGTCTCGTCGATGCCGCTGGCCCAGGTGATGTTCTTCACGAAGGGATAGGCTGCGACGAATTTGCCGTCTTCGCGGTTGAGGATATAGAAGAAGCCGTTGCGGTCGGCGGTGGCATAGCGCTTGTTGCCGTCTTTATCGACGAAGCCCACGACCTCGTTCACGCCGTCGAAGTCCCAGCCCTCGCGCGGGGTGGTCTGGAAGTGCCATTTGATCTCGCCGGTTTTCGGGTCGATGCCAACGCGGCTGGCGGCATAGAGGTTGTCGCCCGCATTGCCCTCGACGGGGGTGCCGGCGTTGCGCAGGTGGCTGTTCCAGGGCGCGGGGTTGCCGGCGCCGAAGATCAGCGTGTCGGTATCCGCGTCATAGCTGCCGCCGAGCCAGGTCGCCCCGCCGCCGGTTTTCCACATATCGCCCGGCCAGGTCGCGTTGAGCGTGCCGGTCATGGTGCTTTCCTTGCCCATATAGGTGCCCATATGGCCTTCGATCATCGGGCGGGTCCAGACCAGCTCGCCGGTCTCGGCGTCGCGCGCCTGCACTTCGCCGACGATACCGAACTCACCGCCCGAATTGCCGGTGATGACAAGGCCGTTCACGATCAGGGGCGCCGCGGTATAGGAATAGCCTTCCTTGTAATCGGCGATCTTCTTGTTCCATTTCACATCGCCGGTCTTGGCGTCGAGCGCGACGATGCGCGCATCCAGCGTGCCGAAATAGACGTTATCGCCATAGATCGCCGCGCCGCGGTTGATCACGTCACAGCAGGGCAGGATGCCTTCGGGCAGGCGCGCATCATATTGCCAGACCTCTTTGCCGGTCGCGAGGTCGATCGCATAGAGGCGCGAATAGGAGCCGGTGATATACATCATCCCGTCGTGGATGATCGGCTGGCTTTCCTGCCCGCGCTGCTTCTCGCCGCCCAGGCTGAAGGCCCAGGCCGGGACCAGGTTCTTGACGTTGTCCTTGTTCAGCGTGGTCAGCGGGCTGAAGCGTTGCAGATCGCGCCCCATGCCGTTCGTCAGCACGTCGCCGGTGCTTTGCTGGTCGTTCAGCAGGTCCTCTTCGGTGACGCCCGCCTGGGCCATACCGAAGCAGGAAATGGCCACCACAGTGGCCAGAATGAAGCGGTTCATAGTTGTCCTCCCGATCGCTCCCTGCCCGCGCGGCCCCGTTGAGACGGGGGGCGAGCCTGTGGTCAACTATCGGTGAGGGCGGCGGGCGCGGGTATTGTCCATTGGTCTT
>JACXUS010000274.1 GCA_014763785.1 Sphingomonadales bacterium
GCGTGGCATGCGCGATCCCGCGCGCCGCACAGAACCGCGCGACCTCGGCCGCCTCGGCCGCCGACTCGGGGCGCAGGCCGTGATCGACGGTTACCGCCTCGGGGGTCAGTCCGGCCTCGGCCACCGCCAGCAAAAGCGCCGTCGAATCGCTGCCGCCGGAAACGGCAACTCCGACGCGCGGGGGCGCATCGGAGCCAAAAACTCGCAAGATTGCCTGCGCAGGTCCGCCGGTCACGGGCAGTTCAGCCCCGCCCGCGCCTGTTGCGCCTGAGCGGCCGCGGGCGCCGCGGGGAAGCGGTTCGGCACCTCGGCCAGGGTCGCGCAGGCCTCGGTCATCTGGCCGAGCTGCCCCAGCGCCCGCCCAAGGCCCAGCAGGTTGTCGGCCGCGCGCGTCCCCTCGGGCTCAGCCGAGAAGGCCTCGAGCCAGGCCCGCGCCGCGCCGGGCGTATCGCCCGCCTGGCTCAGTGCATCGCCGCGCAGATACATTGCCTCCGCGGTCAGGGGGCCACCCGGGTAGGTCTCAGCAAAGGTCGCAAAGAGGTCAGCGGCGCCGCGAAAGTCACCCTGACCGAGCACCCCCTTGGCCCGGTCGAAATCGGCTTGCTCGTTCATCGCGAGATCCGGCGCCGCAGCCTTCGGCGCGGTGGTGTCGGGGGCGGGCGCGGTGACCGCAGCCGCGGCCGAGCCGCCCAGCGGCGCCGCCTGCCCGACCGCGGAAATGTCGCAGCCCTCTTCCATCTCGCAGACCCGGAATTCCAGATCGCCGATCCGGTTCGTGCCATCCGCCACGATCCGGTCGATGCGGTTTTGCAATTCCTCGGTGCGCGAGGTCAGCTGCGAAAGCTGCGCCTCCATCGTGTCCATGCGTTGCAGCGCGCTGGCCCCGCCCGCCGCCTGCATGCCCTGCGCCCCCGAGGCGACCAGCTCGCCCCGCAGCGATTGCACGCTGGCCGACAGCTGCGCGAGTTCCGCGCGGATATCGGCCAGCGTCTGCTTGTCCTGCGCCGTCGCGGGCGCCGCCAGCGCCAGCGCGCACGCGCCTGCCATCAGCCCCCGCATCAGCATGGATCAGCTCCCCGCGCCGAGGCTGATGACCGTCACCGCGCGGCGGTTCTGGTTATAGCATTCCGGCGCCGAGCAGACCGCGATCGGACGTTCCTTGCCATAAGAGACGGTGCGCAGGCGCGAGCCCGCAACCCCTTGCGACACAAGGTATTCCTGAACCGAGCTGGCGCGGCGCGCGCCCAGCGCAAGGTTGTATTCGCGGGTGCCCTGTTCGTCGGCATGGCCTTCGATGATGGCGTTATATTGCGGATGGCCCACCAGCCATTGCGCCTGACCGGTCAGGATCGTGCGGGCCTCGTCGCTGAGCGTCGATTGATCGACAAGGAAATGCACCTTGTCGCCGATCGTGGCGTTGAAATAGGCGGGCGAGTTCGGATCGTTGATCGAGCCCTGCGTGACGCCGCCGTCGCCATAGGCGCCGCCCGGATCCACCACGCCATTGCCCGCGCCGTATTTGTTGGGGTTGTTACAGGCCGCCAGCGCGAGAACCGCGAGGAGGACCGCTGCCTTGGGTGCGAAAGTCATGTTTACCGCCTTTGTTCGTGCCCGTTTCGGGCAGGTTATCAGGTTCAACAGCGCTTGTGAATCAGGGCAGAAGCGGCGACCACGCCGGATCCGAGGCCTGACCCACGCCCTCGACCTTCTTCAGGTTCCGCCCCGAGATATCGACGCTGTAAAGGTTCGCCGTGCCGCCCGCACCCGCGCTTTCGCGGGTGAACATGATCACCCGGCCATTGGGCGACCAGCTCGGGCCCTCGTCGAGGAAGCTCGCGGTCAGGAGCCGCTCTTCGCTGCCATCGGTGCGCATCACCCCGATATGGAAGCGGCCCGCATGCTGTTTGGTAAAGGCGATCAGATCGCCGCGCGGCGACCAGACCGGGGTGCCATAGCGCCCCTCGCCGAAGGAAATCCGCGTGGGCTGGCCGCCATTGGCGGACATGATATAGAGCTGTTGCGTGCCCGAGCGGTCGCTTTCAAAGACGATGCGCGAGCCATCGGGGCTGAAGCTGGGTGCCGTTTCGATCGCCGGGCTGTTGGTCAGCCGCGTCGCGCCGCCGCCGTTCACGCCCATCTTGTAAAGGTCGGTATTGCCGCCCTGCTCCATCGAATAGACGATCGAATTGCCATCGGGCGAGAAGCGCGGCGCGAAGGTCATCGTGCCGGGCACCTCGGGCAGAAGGCTCGCTCGGACATTGCCGATATCGAGCAGTTTGATCCGCGGGAAGCCGGTCTCATAGGTGGTGTAGATCACCTTGTCGCCAGTCGGCGAGAACCGCGGCGCGAAGACGATGGTCGAGCTGTCGGTCAGGTACTTCAGGTTGGCGCCATCGTAATCGGCGATCGCCAGACGTTTTTGCCGCGCATCCTTCGAGCCCGATTCCGAGACGAAGACCACGCGGCTGTCGAAATAGCCGCTTTCGCCGGTGACCCGGCTGTAGATCACATCCGCGACCTTGTGCGCGAGCCGCCGCCAGCTCGCCGCCGAGGCCGCCAGTTGCTGCCCCTCGCCCAGTTGCTGGCCGGAATAGATGTCGAACAGACGGAATTTCACCACCACCTGCCCGCCCGAGACGGCGACGCCGCCGACGATCAGCGCCTGAGCGTTGATCGCCTGCCAGTCGGGATAGCTGACCGGGGTCTCGAAGCTCGCGAA
The DNA here is from genome assembly GCA_014763785.1 of Sphingomonadales bacterium. Lineage (GTDB taxonomy): Bacteria > Pseudomonadota > Alphaproteobacteria > Rhodobacterales > Rhodobacteraceae > Rhodobacter. The sequence continues at coordinate 2,720 of JACXUS010000274.1, forward strand.
GCGCTGGATATGCGCGGTCTGCGGGATCTCGCGGAAGAGGCCGGTGCCCGACAGATCGGCGGCGATCACCGCGGTGATATCCTGCGCCATCTTGCCCGCGTCGGCGGTCTCGGCCACGAAGGTCGGCAGCGCATAGGGCAAGGGCTCGATCACGCCATCGGTGATCTCGATGCGCAGCGGACCCTGCTGGGCCAGCACGGGCGCCGGGGTCAGGCTGAGCGCGGCCAGAGCGGCCAGAACGTAACGCAACATGGGTGGTTTCCCTCGATTGGGGTCGATCCGGTTGTAACGCGATTTCTGCTGCAGGTGCATCACAAGCGCCTGACAGGGGCGGAAAACCGCTGAAAATGCGAAGGGCGCGGCGGGTCGGGTCATTTCATCCGCATCTTTTCGGGGTTGAAGACGATCTCGATCTCGCGCCAGTGGTCGTATTTCTCGGCGGGCAGCGGGAAGCCGTCGCTGCCGCAGCGCACGATGGCGCGGCGCCCGGCCTCATAGGCCTGTTTTGCCGCAGCCTCGGAGCCGCCCTCATAGCCCACCATCTTGATCGTCTTGATATCGGGCTTGCCATCGGGGGCCATGCTGACGCGCACGGTCACGCTGGTGCGCAAGGCCTCGGAGCTGAGCGCGCCGACGTTCCAGCAGGCCTTCACATCGACGATCAGCGCCTCTTTCTCGCCCGAGGTCACCGGCGGACCCGAGGGCGCGCGACCGCTGCCGCCGGTGCCTTCGGCCTCGCTCGCAGCCTCGGCGGCCAGGGCCTCGGCCACCGCATCATTGACCGCATCGGCAGCGGCGGGCCGCGCGGGGCGCGCCGCGGCGGTTTCGGTCGGGGTCGGCGCCGGACGCGCGGGTTTGGCGCGCGGGCGCGGGGTCGAAAGCGGGGCCGAGGTCTTCGGCGCCTCTTCGGTCTCGGTCGCCTCGGTCACGATCTCGGTCGTGGCCTCGGGGGGCGCGGCCTCTTCCTTCGGCGGCTCGACCACGGGTTCGGGCTCGGCCGTCTCTTCGGGGCGGGTCTCGGCGACGGCGGTGTCGGAAACCTGCGCGTCGGGCGCGGGCGCCTCGGCCGGGGTCGGCGCGACGCGCGGTGCCGGTTTCGGCACCGGACGGGGCGAGAAATCGGGCGAGGTCGTATCCTGCGGCACCTCGACGGGCGGCACGATCTCGGGCTGCATCATCTCGGGCGGAACC
>JACXUS010000275.1 GCA_014763785.1 Sphingomonadales bacterium
ATGGACTATCCGATCTATGCCGACCTGAAGAAATACGTCTATGACGCGGGCAAGGCCAGCGGCGCGGGCGATCAGGAAGGCTCGGTGATCTATTCGCGCGGCATGTATGCCGCCGTCGTCATCGCCGAGGCGATCCGCAAGGCGCAGGAGCTTGCGGGCAAGTCGGCGGTGAATGCCGCCGAGGTCCGTGCGGGCTTCGAGGCGCTGGAAATCACCGATGCGCGGATGGCAGAGCTGGGCCTTGAGGGCTTCGGTCAGGCCTTTGCCGCAAGCTGCTCCGACCACGGCGGCCCGGGCGGCGCGATGATCCAGCAATGGGATGCGGCGGCCGGCAAATGGGTCCTGACCACCGATTTCATCGCCCCCGATGACGAGGTGCTTGATCCGCTCGTGCTGGAAGATTCCGCGGCCTACGCCAAGGAAAACAACATCGCCGAGCGCTGCAACTAAGACCGCGCCCCGGCCCTTCGGGGCCGGGGACCACACCCCGGGAGGATGCCATGCTGGACGCCGCAAAAACCGAGACCCTGCTCGAGGTCAACAATATCGAGGTGATCTACAACCACGTCATCCTCGTGCTGAAAGGCGTCAGCCTGTCCGTGCCCAAAGGCGGGATCATCGCGCTTCTGGGCGGCAACGGCGCGGGCAAGACGACCACGCTGAAGGCGATCTCGAACCTTTTGAAATCCGAACGCGGCGAGGTCACCAAGGGCACCATCGCCTATCGCGGCGAGCGGGTGCAGGATATGGCCCCCGCCGATCTGGTGCGCAAGGGCGTCATTCAGGTGATGGAGGGGCGGCACTGCTTCGAGCACCTGACGGTGGAAGAAAACCTGCTGACCGGTGCCTATACCCGCACCGATGGCCGCGCAGCGATCGCCCGCGATCTGGAGATGGTCTATACCTATTTCCCGCGCCTGAAAGAGCGCCGCAAGAGCCAGGCGGGCTATACCTCGGGCGGCGAGCAGCAGATGACCGCGATGGGTCGCGCGCTGATGTCGCGCCCCGAGATGATCCTGCTCGACGAGCCCTCGATGGGGCTTGCGCCGCAGCTGGTGGAGCAGATCTTCGAGATCGTGAAGGCCGTGAACGAGGGCGAGGGCGTGACCTTCCTTCTGGCCGAGCAGAACACCAACGTCGCGCTGCGCTATGCCCATTACGGCTATATTCTGGAAAGCGGCCGGGTGGTGATGGATGGCCCCGCACAGGCGCTGCGCGAGAACCCGGATGTGAAGGAATTCTATCTGGGCATGGCGGATGACGGCCGCAAGAGCTTCCGCGACGTGCGCAGCTATCGCCGCCGCAAGCGCTGGCTGGCGTGATCAACCCGCTGATTTCCAACAATTGCTGCGCAGCATGAGTGCAGCGCAACCCGAGCCGAAAGAGGGCCCAAGGAATGAGCCGCCACTACGACGATCTGGAGACCCGCTCGCAGGACGAACGCGAGGCCGCGCTGGCACGCGACCTGCCGCAGATCATCGCGCGCGCGCTGTCGACCCCGGGGCTTGCCGCGCATCTGGGCGAGGTGGACCCGGCGGCGATCACCTCGGTCGCCGGTCTCGCGCGCCTGCCGGTGCTGCGCAAATCCGATCTGGGCACCGCGCAGAAAGGCGCGCGCCCCTTCGGCGGGATGACGGTGCGCCCCCCCAGCGCCTTTGCCCATATCTTCCAGAGCCCCGGCCCGATCTATGAACCGGGCGGTACCGAGCATGACTGGTGGCGGATGGGGCGGTTCCTCAAGGCCGCCGGGGTGGGGCCGGGCGATATCGTGCAGAACTGCTTTGGCTATCACCTGACGCCCGCGGGGATGATCTTTGAAAGCGGCGCGCGGGCGGTGGGCGCGGCGGTGCTGCCCGCCGGCACCGGCCAGACCGAATTGCAGGTCCGCGCGTCGGTCGATATCGGCACCAATGTCTATTCCGGCACGCCCGATTACCTGAAGGTGATCCTCGACAAGGCCGATGCGATGGGCGAGCGGCTGGGCTTCACCCGCGCGGCGGTGGGCGGCGGCGCGCTGTTCCCCAGCCTGCGCAAGGAATATGCCGACCGCGGCATCGCCTGCCTGCAATGCTATGCGACCGCCGATCTCGGCAATATCGCCTATGAAAGCGAGGCGATGGAGGGGATGATCCTCGACGAGGGGGTGATCGTTGAAATCGTGCGCCCCGGCACCGGCGATCCGGTCCCCGATGGCGAGGTGGGCGAGGTGGTCGTGACCACGATGAACCCCGATTACCCGCTGGTGCGGTTCGCGACGGGCGATCTCAGCGCGATCATGCCCGGCGTCTCGCCCTGCGGGCGCACCAACCGGCGCATCCGCGGCTGGATGGGCCGCGCCGACCAGACCACCAAGATCAAGGGCATGTTCGTGCGCCCCGAACAGGTCGCGGCCTTCGTCTCGGCCCACCCCGAGGTGAAACGCGCCCGCGTTGTGGCGAGCCGCGATGGCGAGATGGATGTGATGACCGTGCGCATCGAGACCGAACAGGGCGACGTGCGCCGCTTCGGTGCCGGCGTGGTCGAGGCGCTCAAGCTGCGCGGCCTGATCGAGATCGTCCCCCCCGGCACCCTGCCCAATGACGGCAAGGTGATCGAGGACCTGCGCAAATACGACTGACCCCGCGCCCTCGCATCCCCTGCGAGGGTGACCGGACCAGACTGCCCGCGTTCCGGCGACGGAAGGCGGGCATTTTTTCGTAGAATGGCAAACGGCGCTCCGTCCGCGCCGCCAACCCGGAGTTTGCCATGTCTTCCCTGCTGTCCCGTTATGCCACGCCGTTCACGACCGGCCTGTTCCTTGTCTCGTTGATCTCGGGGGTGGCGCTGTTCTTCCACTGGGGCTCGTCGTGGTTCCGCGGCATGCATGAATGGCTCTCGCTGGTCCTGATCGCGCCCTTTGTTCTTCACATCTGGAAGAACTGGCGCGCGATGATGAATTACTTCAAGCGTGCACCGATGTTTCTGGCGCTCGCCGTGTCGCTGGTCGCAGCACTCGCCTTCGCGATTCCCGCCGCAATGCAACCGAGTGGCGCGGTGCGTGGCGGTCCGCCGCAATTCGCGATCGCTCAGGCGATGTTCGATGCGCCGCTCGGCACCGTCGCCCCGGTCTTCGGGCTCACCGAGCAGGAGGCACTTGCCAAACTTGGCGCGACCACGATCGGCCAAAGCCTGACCCAGATCGCGGAGGCACAGGGCAGCTCTGCGGCTTCGCTGGCGCAGGAGCTTATGAAACCTGCGGAGTAACCAACGCCAAACCCGTTGCCGCACGGGCGGGGGCGCTCTAAAAAGGAATGCAACTCATGATTGCATTTCGAGCTTCTGTTGCCCCCGAAAACCTCCTTGCTTCACACACGCGCCGCCACACCAGCCCTCCGGCTCTGGCGGCGCTTGAGTGGACTGCGCGGCGCGATCGACCGCATCGAGGGGGCAACCGTCACCGGCTGGGCGGCGCAGCGAGGCGCGTCGCCCCCTCTCACAGTCGAACTGCATTGCGCAGACGGACGCCTCGCGACACTGCGCGCGGCTGCGTATCGGGCTGATCTCGAAGGGGCAGGCATCGGCACGGGGCGGCACGGGTTTTCGATTGCCTTGCCGCCTCAGCTGATCGAAGCCGTCCATGCGGGAGGCTGGATCGCGCTTCGCCAAGCGCAGGCAGGCCCGGAGATCGCGCGGCTCGAACTCGGCACCGAAGCGCATGCATCGGGAAAAGGCTCACCGCTTGCCCGCCATCTCTTCGGTCCGCTCCTGCGTCTCGGCGATCCCGTCGCGCACGACGCGCGCCCCGATCTTTCCCGCCATCGCGCGCTTTTCAGCAACCGCGCCGCCGCAGGCCCCGAAGCTCTTCCGGCCCCTCTCTTCGCTTATCTCGATTTCGTCCGGCATCGCGACGCTCGTCCGGAAACATTC
>JACXUS010000276.1 GCA_014763785.1 Sphingomonadales bacterium
AGGCAGCTCAGAAAGGTGATCAGCGCCAGCGCCCAAGGGCCCCAGAGCGGCAGAACCCCCAGCGCCCAGTCGGTCCGCGCCGAGAGGCTGGTCAGGGTCGCAAGGCTCATGGTTTGGCCTCGGGGGCGGGTGCGGGGTTGGCGCCCTCGGGCAGCGCCCGCAGCCCCGGAAGTGCGGCGCGCAGATCGGCGATCAGCGCCTCGACCGGCTCGCCGCGCGCCCGCGCGATCCGCGCGAGCGAGGGGTGACGCCGGCCGTCATATTGCGCGGGGTCGAAGCCCAGGATCGCGTCCACCGCGGCATTGGGCAGATCCCAGCTGCGCGCGATATAGGCGGGGGTCATCCAGGGCTCGGGGTCCTGCTGCTGATGCCCGGGGGTCGCCCAATAGAGCGCGCGCACCACGATCCGCCCGCCGAAAGCCCCGGTCAGGGCCAGCGCCAGCACGAAGACCACCAGCACCGCGCGTTGTTCGCGCCAGAGCCGGGTCAGGATGGCCGCGCGCGCGTTCATCCGAGGATCTTCATCGCGCGGGTGATGCCCGCCAGCGTCAGCGGCGCCATCCGGTCCTCGAAAATCTCGCGGATCAGGCCGATCGAATGGGTATAGGGCCACTGGTTTTCGGGCAGCGGATTGAGCCAGACATTGTCGGGCCATTGCTCGCGCGCGCGGGCCAGCCAGACATGCCCGGCCTCGGGGTTCCAATGCTCATTCGCGCCGCCCGGATGGGTGATCTCATAGGGCGACATCGCGGCATCGCCCACGAAAATACATTTGTAATCAGGGCTATAGCGGTGCAGCACCTCCCATGTGGGGGTCACCTCATCCCAGCGGCGGCGGTTCGATTTCCACAAGCCCTCATAGAGGCAATTGTGGAAATAATAGTGCTCGAGATGCTTGAATTCGGCGCGCGCGGCGGAGAACAACTCCTCGACCAGCTTCACATGCGCATCCATCGAGCCGCCGACATCGAGGAAAAGCACCACCTTGACCGCATTGTGCCGCTCGGGGCGGGTCTTCACGTCGATATAGCCCGCCTCAGCGCTGGCGCGGATCGTGCCGGGCAGGTCCAGTTCCTCATGCGCGCCGTGCCGGGCCCAATTGCGCAGCCGTTTCAGCGCCACCTTGATGTTGCGGGTGCCAAGTTCGACCTGATCGTCGAAATCCTTGAAATCCCTTTTGTCCCAGACCTTTACGGCGCGTTGGTGACGGGATGTGTCCTGCCCGATGCGCACCCCTTCGGGGTTGTAGCCATAGGCGCCAAAGGGCGAGGTGCCGCCGGTGCCGATCCATTTGTTGCCGCCCTGATGGCGGCCCTTCTGCTCGGCCAGCCGCTCGCGCAGAGTCTCCATCAGCTTGTCAAACCCGCCAAGCGCCTCGATCGCGGCCTTTTCCTCGGGGGTCAGATGCTTTTCCACCTGTTTGCGCAGCCAGTCTTCGGGCAGCGCGACCGCCTCCAGCACATCGTCTGAAGAAAGGCTCTCAAGCCCTTGGAATGCCGCGGAAAAAGCGCGGTCGAAGCGATCCAGAAACCGCTCGTCCTTGACCATCGCGGCGCGGGCGAAATAGTAAAATGCCTCGGTGTCATAGGTGCACAGCCCCGCCGAGAGCCCCTCGAGGAAGGCTAGATATTCGCGCAAGCTGACCGGCACCCCGGCGGATCGCAGCTGATCGAAGAACGGCACGAACATCGGCCCGCCCCTCAGATCATCCGCCCGAGCGCGATGGTCGCGAAGAGCCCGATCAGCGCAAGACCGATGGCATGGACGGCGGCATATTGCGCCCGGTCCGCACGCGAGCCGCCGCGCTTGGCGGCGCGGCGGTCTCCGATGATGGCGCCGATGACGGCTCCGGCGATGATCAGCATGGCGCCTCCCTTGCGGCGCCGGGGGGACCCGAAGCCGGCCTCAGTTCACCCGCGAGCCCGCGCGCGCCAAGGCCGCCACTTCGGCCGCCCGCGCCCGCACCGCGGTATCCGAACCAAAGCCATAGCGCGCCCATTGCCCCGAGTCGAGCCGGGCCTGCGCGGCTTGCGCGCTGGCGCCGAGCGTCTGATAGGCCTCGGCCCGGATCAGATAGAGCGTCGCCATCAGCGCGGCATTCTGCTCCTTGAGCGCGGCATCGAGCGAGCGGTTGACCAGCGCGATCGCCTCTTCGGCGCGCCCCGACGAGAGCGCGAAGGCCGCCAGCTGCATATCGACATGCGCCGCCTGAATGCCCGCGCCGGGGGTGGCGCGATAGATCGTGCCGGCGTTCAGATAGGCGCGCAGCGCGGTCGAGGGATCGTCCTGCATGCTGAGCCGTCCCAGCGCGAACCAGGCGAAACCGGTGCGGGTATCGGTCCAGCCCTGGGCGGCGGCGATCTGCACGGCCTCTTGGGCGGCGGCCTTGCGGCGGGCGGTGCCTGCGCGGGCGCCAAGCGCGGTTTCGATCGCGTTGATATAGCTGCGCGGCGTCGGATCCTCGCGCAGGCGGGTCACCGCGCCGCCCGCGGGGTTGATGCGGCCGAGGATGCCGGGCAGGGCCGCCATCACCTCGGGCTGGCTCATGCCAGAGCGCAGCTCGGGCGCATAGGTGGCGCGCAGGATCGTCATGTCGAAGCGGGTCAGCACGGTGTGGAAGTTGTCGTCGTTCCAGACCGTATCGGGCAGGCGATAGAGGTCATTGACCGGGCCGAGCGCCTGACTGACCTCTTCGTGGAGGCAGTCGCGGACCTCTTGCGGGGTGGCGTCCTGCGGGATGAAGACCGAGGCCGCGGTGCGTTGGTGCAGCAGCGCCCAATCGGCCTTCGCGCTGCGGCGGTTGGCCTTGTAATCGGACCAGTCGGCGATGTTGGGCACCACGAAACAGGCGACGTTGGGGACCTGCGCGCGCATCTCGGATTTCGGCACGAATTGCACGTTGATGTGGTTCGTGGCGGAGCGGCCCGCGCTGACGGCCAGACCCGCCTCGCGCGAGAGGCGCCCGATCAGGCGCGCCAGTTCGGTCTGCGCGGCGGCGGGGGCGGGGCCCGACAGGCCGATGGTCACCGGCCCCTCGAAGCGGGTGAAGCGCGGCAGCGGGCGCCCCGATTCGAGCGCGAAGCTGAGTTCGAGGAAGTCACGCGCCAGCGCCGCATTCGAGGGCAGCCCGGCCGAGGGCACCGGCACCGAGGTGGCGATCGTCGGATCTGCCAGGGGCAGGTCGATCGCCGCGGACGAGGCCCGGGCGGTGGGACTTTCTGGCGGGGTCGATGCGACGCAGGCCGCCAGCATCCCCGCAACAGCGAGCATGCCGAGCCGCTGCGCAAGGCGGATCGACCCGCGCACCGCGGGGTGCGACGGCATGAATTCGGGTGTGGCGGTCTCCGTGGCAGCGGAGACCGCCCGAGGCGGCAGACAATAGTCACGCATGGCAGTGCGTTATCCCAGGTTGGTGCCTCAGATAGGCACATCACTTTAACTTCGACCAGTAAATCATTCTGTTTCAATGAGATTATTTTGTGGCGCTTCCAGATATAGTGCCTTGGGGCAGGCCAGCCTACGCCTTATTGTTGCCATAATTGGCCCGGGCGGCGGGGGTTCGGGGGGAATCGGAAACAGTCTGGTGCCGGTTCACGCCGAATCACGGCCGACTCGCTGTGCCGTGAAGACGGGGTGTTTCACGGGCGGAAACACGAAAGCGGCGCGCGGGCCCGGGATCGGGGCGGCCGGGCGCGCGGGACGGTCTGGCTGACGCCACGGCATCTGGGTCCCGGGCCGCGGCCGGGCGCCGGTTCTGCCGCGGCCTTGGCGTCCGGGGGCTGCGGATCTGGCGCCGACTGATCCCCGGGCAAGAACAAACCCCCGGCCTTGGGCCGGGGG
>JACXUS010000277.1 GCA_014763785.1 Sphingomonadales bacterium
GCGGCCCCGCGGGGCCGCGCGCGCTGGCGCCCCCTTCCCCCTTTTTCATCGCGGGCCAAAAGGCGCATAGGGGGCCCGCGCCGGTCCCCGGCGCGGGCCTCGCCGCCCCCGCACCAGCCCTTGCCTTCACACGCGCGGGGTCTGCGGAAAAAGGCAAAAAAAGGGGCTTGCAACGCGGCGGAATCGCAGTATGTTCCCGGCCTCATTCGACGTTTGGGTTCGCACCCGGCCGATGACCGGCTCCAGTGACGAAACCTTAGTAAAATCAGGGCCCTCGCGCCCCCGCATATCCGAGGTTGAGACATGGCTGTCCCGCAGAACCGAGTCACGCGCTCCCGCCGTAACATGCGCCGTGCGCATGACGCCCTTGTTGCCGCCAATCCGGCTGAATGCCCGAACTGTGGCGAGCTGAAGCGCCCGCACCACGTTTGTGGCGCCTGCGGTCACTATGACGACCGCGAAGTGGTGGCTCAGGCCGCCGAGGTCGATCTGGACGAAGACGCGGCGTAAGCCGCCCCTCCGGTCGCAGATATGGCCCTTGCGCAGGACAATTCGCAGCCTTCGGGCGCCGCGGTGACAAAGCAGGGCCAGACCGTTTCGGGCGTCAGTGACCCCCAGAACCGCCCCGATGGGCAGGCAGCGCCGGAGCGTTCCGGCGCTCTCGTCATTTCCGTCGATGCGATGGGCGGTGACCGCGGCCCCGAGGCCGTGGTCGATGGCCTCGTGCAAGCGACGCGCAAGCATCCCGATGTGCAGTTCCTGCTGAACGGCGACAGGGCGGTGATCGACCCGCTGGTGGCCGCGCGCGGCCTCGGCGGCCGGGTCACCACCCGCCATGCCGAGGAAACCGTGCGGATGGAGGACAAGCCCGCGGTCGTCATGCGCAACGGGCAGAAGACCTCGATGTGGTCAACCATCGACGCGGTGCGCGACGGACAGGCCGCGGCGGCGGTATCCTGCGGCAATACCGGCGCGCTGATGGCGGTCTCGATCCTGCGGCTGCGCCGGGTGCCCGGCGTCACCCGCCCCGCGATCGCCAGCTTCTGGCCCTCGCGCAATCCGACCGGCTTCAACGTCATGCTCGACATGGGCGCCGATGTGAAGGCCGAGGCCGCGGACCTCGTGACCTATGGGCTGATGGGCACCTCTTACGCGCGCAATGCGCTGGGTCTGGCGCGCCCGCGCGTGGGCCTGCTGAACGTGGGCACCGAGGAACACAAGGGCCGCGCCGAGCTGAAAGAGGCCTTCGGCCTGATGACCGAGGCGCAGGCGGCCGGCGAATTCGACTTCATCGGCTTCGTCGAGGGCACCGATCTCAGCTCGGCCCGCGTCGATGTGATCGTGACCGACGGCTTCACCGGCAATGTCGCGCTGAAAACCGGCGAGGGCACGGCGAAACTGGCCGCGGAACTGATGCGCGAGGCCTTCACCTCGTCGTGGCTGGCCAAGCTCGGCGCGCTGCTGGCGATGGGCGCCCTGAAGCGCCTCTCGGCCAAGATCGACCCGCGCCGCGTCAATGGCGGGGTGTTTCTGGGCCTGAACGGCACCGTGGTGAAATCGCATGGCTCGGCCGATGCGACCGGCGTCGCGGCGGCCATCGACCTTGCGGTGCGGCTCGCGCGCTCGGGCTTTGCCGCGCGGCTTGCGGCACGGGTTGCCCTTGCGGCACGCCCGGGGCAGGATGCGCCCGCAGGCCAGCCAATCAGCGAGAGCAAATCATGAAAATCAGAGCGGTGGTTCGGGGCGTCGGGCATTATCTGCCCGAGCGCGTGGTGGAAAACACCGAATTCGAGGCCACGCTCGAAACGACGGATGAATGGATTCGCGCCCGCACCGGGATCGAGCGGCGCCATTTTGCAGCCCAAGGCGAGACCACCTCGCAGCTGGCGATCAAGGCGGCCGAGGCGGCCCTGCGCGATGCGGGGCTGGAGGCGGGCCAGATCGACGCGATCGTGGTGGCCACCTCGACCCCGGATTTCACCTTCCCTTCGGTCGCGACGATGGTTCAGGCGGGCCTCGGCTCGACCCGCGGCTTTGCCTATGACGTGCAGGCGGTTTGCGCGGGCTTCATCTATGCGCTGGCCAATACCAACGGGCTGATCGTCTCGGGTCAGGCCGAGCGCGTGCTGGTGATCGGCGCCGAGACCTTCAGCCGGATCATGGACTGGACCGACCGCGGCACCTGCGTTCTGTTCGGCGATGGCGCGGGGGCGCTGGTGCTGGAGGCCGCGAATGGTGCGGGCTCGAATGCCGACCGCGGCGTGCTGGCGACCGATCTGCATTCCGATGGCCGCTACCGCGAGTTGCTCTATGTCGATGGCGGCGTCTCGACCAATGGTCAGGCGGGCCATCTGCGGATGCAGGGCAATGCGGTCTTCAAACATGCCGTGCAGAAGCTGGCCGAGACCGCGCATACCGCGCTGCACAAACTCGGCATGACCGGCGAGGATGTCGACTGGATCGTGCCGCATCAGGCGAACCTGCGCATCATCTCGGCCACCGCCGAGCGGATGCAGGTGCCGATGGAGCGCGTGGTGGTGACCGTGCAGGACCATGGCAACACCTCGGCGGCCTCGATTCCCCTTGCGCTGTCGGTCGGGCGTGACCGCGGCCAGATCAAGACCGGCGATCTGATCGTGACCGAGGCGATCGGCGGCGGGCTGGCCTGGGGCGCAGTGGTGCTACGCTGGTAGCCGCCTGACCCTGCGGCACGGCGCCCTGAACCCGTCTCAAGAGCGCCCCGCAAGCCATTGATATTGACTCGGGATTTCATTGCGCCCATCGTGGGAAAAACGAACCCGGGGGGACCAATGTCCGAGAAGACCTTGACGCGCATGGATCTGAGCGAGGCGGTATTCCGCGAGGTCGGCCTGTCGCGCAACGAATCCGCGCAGCTTGTGGAAAGCGTGCTCAGCCACATGTCCGATGCGCTGGTGCGCGGCGAGACGGTGAAGATTTCCTCCTTCGGCACTTTCTCGGTGCGCGACAAGGCCTCGCGCGTCGGCCGCAACCCGAAGACCGGCGAAGAGGTTCCGATCTCGCCGCGCCGGGTGGTGTCGTTCCGGCCCTCGCATCTGATGAAGGAACGCGTGGCCGCCGGCAACGCCGACTGAGCCCGCGCCGTGCCCTTGGCGGGTCGCATCGCGCCCCGGACTTCGGCCCTGATCTCGGCCCGCCGCTGCTGCGGGCCCGAACCCTGAACGACTGAGGCGGCGAGATGTCAAAATCGGCCGAAGCCTTCCGCACGATCTCCGAAGTTGCGGAGCTGCTGAATACGCCCACCCATGTGCTGCGGTTCTGGGAGAGCCGGTTTCCCCAGATCAAGCCGGTGAAGCGCGCCGGCGGGCGGCGCTATTATCGCCCCGATGATGTCGCTCTGCTGGGCGGCATCAAGCATATGCTGCGTCAGGAGGGGATGACGATCCGCGGCGTCCAGCAGCTGATCAAGGCCGAGGGGCCGCGCCATGTGATGGCGCTTGGCGGCTATGACGAATCGATGCCGGGCGAGGAGGAGGCCGCCGAAGAGCTCGGGGCGCTCGACGCCGCCCCCGAGGCGCCCGCGGCCGATCTGCCGGATGCGGGGCATGCACCCGAGCCTTGGGCTGCGGCGCCGTTCGCCCCCGAATCGGCCCCCTTCCCCGCCGATCCTGAGGATTGGCCGCCAGAGGCCGCGCCCGAGGCCTGGCCCGCCGACCCTGCGGACCCGCTTGCGCAAGACGCCCCCGAGTTCGCGCCCGAGGTGGCGCCCGAGTGGCCCGCCGCAGAATGGCCCGCCGCCGAGCATGAGCCCGAGCCCGAGCCCGATCCGCAGGGCGCGGCCGCGCCCGTCGATGT
>JACXUS010000278.1 GCA_014763785.1 Sphingomonadales bacterium
CCCAGAAACCGTGCGAATGGCGTCCAGATCCTGCCGCAATTGCCCGCCAGTCTGATCCGGAACCGATGCCTTCCAGCTGCCCGGAGACACCGCATGAAAGACCACGCCCTGCGCCTGATGCAGAACGAGCGCCTGATCGAGGCCACCCATTGGACCGTCTTCGCGCTCGGCGCGATGGCCCTTGGCCTGTCGTTGACCGCGACCGCGGTCAACGTGCTCTTCTCGTAAGCCGTCCTCGGACCGAAAAAGGGCGCCCCGCGGGCGCCCTTTCGCATTTCTGTTGACGCGATCACGCGTCCTTGGGCAGGACCCGCAGGCGCAGCTCGCGCAGCTGTTCGTTGAGCGGCTCCGACGGCGCGCCCATCATCAGATCCTCGGCGCGCTGGTTCATCGGGAACATGATGACCTCGCGGATGTTCACCTCATCCGCCAGCAGCATCACCGCCCGGTCGATCCCCATCGCGCAGCCACCGTGGGGCGGCGCACCATATTTGAACGCCTTGACCATGCCGCCAAACCGCTTGTCCACTTCGGAATTCGGGTAACCCGCGATCTCGAAGGCCTTGTACATGATTTCCGGCGTGTGGTTGCGGATCCCGCCCGAGATCAGCTCGTAGCCGTTGCAGGCAAGGTCATATTGATAGGCATAGACCTGCAGCGGGTCGCCATTGAGCGCCTCGAGGCCCCCCTGCGGCATCGAGAACGGGTTGTGGCTGAAGTCGATCTTGCCGTCGTCGGTCTTCTCGAACATCGGGAAATCGACGATCCAGGCGAAGCGGAAGACGCCCTCTTCGGTCAGGCCGAGTTCGCGGCCGATCTCGTTGCGCGCGCGCCCCGCGACCGCCTCGAACTGCTCGGGCTTGCCGCCAAGGAAGAAGGCCGCATCGCCCTCGCCGAGACCCAATTGCACCCGGATCGCCTCGGTCCGCTCGGGGCCGATGTTCTTGGCCAAGGGCCCCGCGGCTTCCATCGCCCCGTCATCGCCCTTGCGCCAGAAGATATAGCCCATCCCCGGCAGCCCCTGCGATTGCGCGAAGGCATTCATCCGGTCGCAGAACTTGCGCGAGCCGCCCGTCGGCGCCGGGATCGCGCGGATCTCGGTGCCTTCGTTCTCCAGCAGCTTCGCGAAGATCGCGAAGCCCGAGCCCGCGAAATGCTCGCTCACCACCTGCATCTTGATCGGGTTGCGCAGGTCGGGCTTGTCCGAGCCATACCACAGCATCGCGTCGCGATAGGCGATGCGCGGCCAGTTCGGATCGACCGGGCGGCCTTTACCGAATTCCTCGAACAGCCCCTGGATCACCGGCTGAACGGCGGCGAAGACATCCTCCTGGGTGACGAAGCTCATTTCCACGTCGAGCTGATAGAAGTCGGTGGGCGAGCGGTCGGCGCGCGGGTCTTCGTCGCGGAAGCAGGGCGCGATCTGGAAATAGCGGTCAAAGCCCGCGACCATGATCAGCTGCTTGAACTGCTGCGGCGCCTGCGGCAGGGCGTAGAACTTGCCCGGATGCAGCCGCGAGGGCACGAGGAAGTCGCGCGCCCCTTCGGGCGAGCTGGCGGTGATGATCGGCGTCTGGAATTCGTTGAAGCCCGCCGCCCACATCCGGTTGCGGATCGAGCGCACCACGTTCGAGCGCAGCATCATCTTCTGGTGCAGCCCCTCGCGGCGCAGGTCGAGGAAGCGATAGGTCAGGCGGGTTTCCTCGGGGTAGTCCAGCTCGCCGAAGACCGGCAGCGGCAGATCGCCCTCGACCGGGCCCAGAACCGCCACGTCGCGGACATAGACCTCGATCTCGCCCGTCGGGATCTTCGGGTTGATCAGCGAGGCGTCGCGCAGCTTCACCGTGCCGTCGATGCGGATCACGAATTCGGCGCGGACCTTTTCCAGCGCGGCAAAGGCCGGGCTGTCGCCGTCGCACAGGATCTGCGTCATGCCGTAATGGTCGCGCAGGTCGATGAACAGCACGCCCCCGTGATCTCGCACCCGATGGACCCAGCCCGACAGGCGGACATCCGCCCCTGCATCGGCGGCAGTCAGTTGGGCGCAGGTATGGCTGCGATAGGCGTGCATCATTCTCCCCTTTCGGCGGGCTGGGATCGGTCGGCCCGATACACCGCTTTGCCCCCGGAAAGTCAAGCGCGCGTGGCCGGCAGAGCGGATCGCCGGGCGGCGCGGCGGGCAAAAATCGAGACGACGAATGAAACCCGCCCCGAACCGCGATCCCGGTCGGGCACGCAACCGCGCGGGATCGGGGCCAGGATTGTCACGAAAATCGAACCAGTCGCCCAATTTCGGCCCCATTCCTGACTATGATCACACCAAAGCCACAGGATTTCAGGCCGCAATGCCCCTCCCCTCGCCCTTTGACCGCGCCCCACGTCCGGTTGCCCGGCGCCAGCTCCTCGTTTTTCTGGCCTGCGTCTGCGCGCTGCTCGGCGTCTTCGTCGGACCGCTCACGCAATCGCGCGACCTGATGGCGCTTTGGCTTGCCGCACAGGAGGTGGCCGCGGGCCATCCCGGCGCGATCTATCCGCCCGAGACGCCCGTCTTCCTGATGCGCCCCGCCTTCGACTGGTATGAAATGGCCGCGCGCATCGGCCGCCCGGGCGAGGTCTACCCCTATCTCTATCCGCCGCTCTGGGCGCATCTGCTCGCGCCGCTCACGCGGCTGATGACCTTCACGACCTTTGCGCAGATCGTCTTCACGCTCAACCTCGTGGCCTTGATGTCACTGCCCGTCATCGGGTTTCGGCTCGCCTTCGGGAGCGCGGCAGACAATCGAGACCAGCTTGCATGGATCTGCATGGCGGTGTTGGTGCTCGGGCTGATGCCCGGAACGCTGATCGCGCTAGATCAGGGGCAGCTTCAGATCCCGGTCGCCATGCTCACGCTCTTCGCCCTCGAGCGGGCGCAGAACGGGCGCCCGGTGGCGGGCGGGCTGGCGATGGGACTTGCCATCGCGCTCAAGCTATCTCCGCTGCCCCTCGTGCTGCTCTGGCTGATCATCGGCCAGTGGCGCGCCGCCCTGACCGCCGTTGGCCTTGCCTCGGCCCTCGGGCTCGCCTCGATCGGGGTCGCCGGCTGGCCGCGCCATCTCGAGTTCCTGTCGCTGCTGCAGACGGTCAACGCAACGGTGATGGTCAATGCCCTGATCGTTTCGCTCGATCAGCTCGTCACCACCATCACCGGCACCGAAGGCCTGACGATCCTGCTCGAAATTCCCGTCGCTCTCGGCCCGTCGGATGCGGGCTGGGCGGTGCAGGCGACGCCGGCAGGCCATGGCGCGCTCAAAACCTCGCTGATGCTCGGGCTGATCGCGGGCTTCGGCCTCGCCCTGCGCGCACGGCCAACCCCCGGGGCGCGCACCGCACTCTGGGGGGCGGCGTTCACCGCTTTCGCCTTCATCGGGCCGATCGGCTGGGCCTATTATTACATCGCGCCCCTCGCGCTGAGCCCGATCCTGATCCACCGGCTCGGGCGTCGGGGCCTTGGCCTCGTCGCGCTCACGAGCCTGCTCTTCCTGTTCGACTGGCTCGTGCTCCTGCCGCCCGTGATCCGGCCCGCCCTGCCGATCGCGGCCTCGATCGGGGCGTTGGTCCTGATCGCGGGCTTCGTGGCGGCGGCATTCGCGCCGCACCGAGAAAACCTCGCCTGATCGCCGCAATCCGGCTTGCGCCGGGCCGCGTCCTGACTATAACCCCCATCAATTTGCGCGGGGCCTGCCAGTCCCGCGCTTGATGCTGCCAGAAACAAGGGGTCCCCCATGCCGAAGAGAACCGACATCAA
>JACXUS010000048.1 GCA_014763785.1 Sphingomonadales bacterium
GACAATCCAACCGTCAGGCTGCCCGCCGTGGCCACCTGATCAAGCCCTGACCTCTCCGAGGGTCGGCGCTCCTACACCACGCCGCGGGGCACTATCCAAAACCAAGCTTGAACCCCAGACTGAAGACCGGAGAGAACCCATGAAATTCTTCAAACTGACCCGCACCTTCCGCCACGACGAAGACGGCGCTGTGACCGTTGACTGGGTCGTGCTGACCGCCGCCGTGGTTGGCCTTGGCGCCGCCGCGCTGACGCTGGTGCGCAACTCGACCGCTGGCCTGACCACCAAAGTCGGCAACTACCTCGACGGCGCTTCGGTCAAATCGACCTTCTGATTGCGACCGGGCCGACCGGCTCGTGTCACCAGGGCCGCCCCAAGGGGCGGCCTTTTGCGTTGCGCCCGATCCCCGCGATGATCCCCCCCCCGATGATCCCCGGCCGATGATCCCGTTAAAAAAGTGTAAATGCCGCGAAATCACGCCGAAGGTGCCGCAATCCCGCCCCGATTCACCGGCAAAACCATCTCATCCGCCGAAGATGGCAGACAGACGACCAGAACCCCAAACCCCGGAGAGACACCATGAAATTCTTCAAACTTCGCAAATTCCGCCACGAAGAAGACGGCGCTGTGACCGTTGACTGGGTCGTGCTGACCGCCGCCGTTGTCGGCCTCGGCGCCGCCGCGCTGACGCTGGTGCGCAACTCGACCGCTGGCCTGACCACGAAAATCGGCACCTACCTCGACGGCGCCTCGGTCAAATCGACCTTCTGATCGCGACCGGGCCGACAGGCGCGTGTCATCAGGGCCGCCCCAAGGGGCGGCCCTTTGCGTTGCGCGCGCCTGTCGCAATTTGCGAGAGCTTAACCAAGGATACCCCATTTCTGCCTTAGTTTCGCCGAAAGCGTAAGAGATCAAGGGGGTGGAACCACGATCGGTCCGCGCGCAACAAGAACATAAAGAACACGTCAAGGGACAGCGAGTAGACATGGAGAGCCACGTGAAACGGGTGTTGAGCTTTCGCAAGGATGAACAGGGCGCGGTGACCGTCGATTGGGTGGTGCTGACCGCATCGCTCGTGTCGATGGGGATGATCGTCGGCGTCGCACTCTGGGGAGAGACCGGGGGCCTGTCAGAGATGATCGCCTCGTTCATCGGCTCGCAAGAGGTCATCTCGAGCTTCTGACCCCCGCGTGGCAACCCCGGACGGGCGGTGCGCCGCCCTTCGGTCCAGACATCTGTCGGCGCGCGCCGCCCGACCCGTAGTTAGAAAAGGTGACGACGATGCGTATGATCTTTGCTTTGGTTCTGGTGCTCGGTGTCGGACTTGCCGGGCTGGCGGTCTATATGGCGCAGGGCCAGATCGCCCAGTTCCAGATGCAGCGCGATGAGCTTCTGGCCGCGCAGGCCTCGGCCCCGCAGCTGACCGATATGGTCGTGGCCAAGCGCGCCCTGAAATATGGCGAGCGCTTCACCCCGGCCGATCTCGAGGTGATCAAGATTCAGGCCGACAAGATGCCCGAAAGCGCCTTTCACCTGATCACCGCCGACCGCGGCAGCCGCGGCGAGCCCTATGCGGCCTTCCTGACCGAGGAAACCCGGCCGCGCGCCGCGCTGCGCAGCTATGAGGTGAACGAACCGATCCTGGGCAGCAAGATCACCCCGCCGGGCGTCGATGCGGGCATCATGGCCACGCTGTCGCCCGACATGCGCGCCTTCACGATCATGGTCGATGTCTCCAGCGGCGTCTCGGGCTTCCTGCGTCCCGGCGACCGGGTCGATGTCTATTGGTCGGGCCAGTCGGGCCAGAACCAGATCACCAAGCTGATCGACACCAATCTGAAGCTGATCGCCATCGACCAGAGCGCCGATGCCGACCGCTCCGAGGAAACCCAGATCGCCCGCACCGTGACCGCCGAGGTCACCCCGCAACAGGCCGCGGCGCTGACGCTGGCGCAAAGCACCGGGCGGCTGACGCTGGCGCTGGTGGGGATGCAGAACACCGTCGATGCGGGCCCGATCGAGATCGACCGCAACGCGCTTCTGGGTATTCAGGAACAAGAGGTGATCGAGATCGAAGCGCCCAAGATCTGCACGATCAAGACCCGCAAGGGCGCGGAGATCGTCGAGACCGAGATCCCCTGCACGAACTGACCGAGGCCCGCCCGCAACGGCCGGTTTCGTTGCCCGGAGGCCGCACAAGCCCTCCGGGCAACATGAATTTCGCCCCGCAAGAGGTTGATTCTTGCAATAAAACAGGAATTAACGCATTCTGCGGCAAAGCAAGAGCAGTGCGCGCCGGTCAATGGACGCAAGATCCAGGGCGCAAACGTGATCCAAGAGGCAAGATCACAATGAAAATGAACGAGTTTATCAGGGTTTGCCTGTTGGGCACGGTGATCGCTGTCGGCTTCGGGACGGCCGGACATGCCGAAAGCCTGCGGGTCATTTCAGGCTCGACCAGTGCGCCGCTCAATGTGCCGATGAACCGCGCGGTGGTGGTCGAAAGCGACCAGCCCTTTGCCGAACTCTCGATCGCCAACCCCGGCATCGCCGACATCGTCACGCTCTCGGATCGCACGATCTATGTGCTGGGCAAGGTGCCCGGGCGCACGACGATGACGATCCTTGGCGGCGACGGCAAGCTGATCTCCAACGTCGAGGTGCAGGTCACCCCCGATATCGCCGAATTCAAAGAGCGCCTGTCGCAGATCCTGCCCGGCGAGAATATCGAGGTGCGCACCGCCAATGACGGGATCGTCCTGTCGGGCACCGTGTCCTCGACCGCGAAACTGGACCGCGCGCTCGATCTGGCCAACCGCTACGCGCCCGAGCGGGTCTCGAACCTGATGACGGTCGGCGGCACGCAACAGGTCATGCTGAAGGTCCGCTTCGCCGAGATGCAGCGCTCGGTCGCCAAGAACCTGTCGAGCTCGCTGGCGATGCGCGGCACCGTGGGCGAAAGCGGCATCATCGGCGGCACCGGCAATTTCACCGCCGATGGCGCCGTGTCCAACGCCTTCGACAACGGCACGATCCCGATTTCGGGCGACAAAGGCGCGATCGGCATCGGCTTCACCGCGGGCAACATGGAATTCGCCGTGCTGCTCGAGGCGCTGGAATCGAAGGGCGTCGTGCGCACTCTGGCCGAGCCGAACCTGACCGCGCTCTCGGGTCAGACCGCGAAATTCCTCGCCGGTGGCGAATATCCGATCCCGGTTCTGGGCTCGGACAGCACGGTGACGGTCGAATACAAGCCCTTCGGCGTCGAGATGGCCTTCACCCCGCGGGTGGTCGATGGCGATCTGATCAACCTCGAAATCGGCGCCGCGGTCTCGGCAATCGACACCACGGTGACGATGTCCTCGGGCGGGTTCACCGTGAACGCCTTCAAGAAGCGGCAGACCTCGACGACGGTCGAGATGCGCGACGGCGAGAGCTTCGCGATTGCGGGCCTGTTGCAGGATGACTTCAACGATCTGAACAATCAGATCCCGTGGCTGGGCGATGTGCCGGTGCTGGGCGCGCTGTTCCGGTCCGCCGAATACGAGCGCAAGCAGTCCGAGCTCGTGATCATCGTCACGCCCCATCTGGTCACCCCGACCCGCGGCGAGGCGCTGGCGCTGCCCACCGACCGGGTGCGCCTGCCCAGCGAATCCGAGCTGTTCCTGTTTGGCAAGACCGCCGGCACCGGCAAGGCCCCGACCCGCGGCGCCGCAGCCGAGGTCGCCAAGCAGGATTTCTCGGGCTCCTATGGTTATGTGATGGAGTGAATGATGAAGCGGGGGCAACAGGTGCAACGCGCGGCGATCCTTCTGGCGGCGGTGCTGGCCCTCTCGGCCTGCTCCACGGCCAAGACGACCTTCATGACCGAGGCCGGGGCCGAGGTTGAAACCGGCGGTTTCGGCAATGCGACGATGAACAACACGCTGGTGATGTCGGGGCAGCGCGATTTCGCGATCAGCCTGACCCAGCGGTTTGCCACGGATGTGCCGAACACGGTCAATTTCGCCTTCAATTCCTCGGTGCTCGACGGACAGGCGCAGGCCAATCTGCGCCGTCAGGCCGACTGGATCCGGCAATTCCCCGAGGTCCGCTTCCGGGTCTATGGCCATACCGATCTGGTGGGCTCGAATGCCTATAACAAGGCCCTCGGCCTGCGCCGGGCACAAGCTGTGGTGGCCTATCTGACCGCTCAGGGCATCTCGCGCTCGCGGCTCGAGGCGGTCGCCTCGTTTGGCGAAACGCAGCCGCTGGTCTATACCCAGGCCCCGAACGAGCAGAACCGCCGCACGGTGACCGAGGTGTCGGGCTTCGTGAAGAGCCATCCGAGCGTGCTCAACGGCAAATATGCCGAGGTGATCTTCCGCGAATATGTCACCAGCGCCACGATGGCCGAACAGACCACGCTGATGGGCGGCACGGGCGCCGCAGGCGGCGGCGAGTGACCCCGGCGGGGCCGGTTTAAGACTGTCTTCAACATTTCCTGATACGGCCGGACTTGGAGACAAAGTCCGGCCGTTTTCTTCATCGTCTCGCGAAATCGCACAATTGGAACAATCTGGCCCCAATGTCGCCCAGATTGGCCGCGATTTTCGATCCTAGCAGGAACGGTCCGGCAACGAGTCGGGCCCCGGGTCTGCGGCGGTCCAGGCAAACGGGAGAAACCCGAAGGACCCCACCGCACCCCGCGTTAGAAAGGACGTGAGGCAATGAGCGCAGTGGCTCTGATGAATCCGCAACCGGCGCCGATCGTGGCTTGCACCGTGTCGCGCGACGTGTCGAACTTCGATCTGCTGATCGAGGATATGGAAAGCGAACTCGGCGAACGCTGGGGGGACCTCGGGTTCGAGGATGCTGTCGTATTCCTCAGCCAGCCCGACGCGGACGAGTTGGAATTCATCGCGATTGCGGTCGACAGTCAGGACGAAGGCGATCTGGCGCGGATCTCGGGCATCATCGCCGAAGCCAAGGCCAAGGGCATCCGCGTCATCCTGATCGCCGAAGAGGTCAGCCCGATCGCCCTGCACCAGCTGCTGCGGCTGGGCGCCGATGACTTCGTCCCCTACCCGCTGCCCGAAGGCGCGCTGCACGAGGCGATCGAGCGGCTCGGCCAGTCCGATATGCCGCCCGAACTGCCCAGCGGGCATTCCGCGCCCAGCTTTAAGGCGACCGGCGGGCGCGATGGCGTCGTGCTGGGGGTGCATGGCCTTGCGGGCGGCGTGGGCGCCACCACCTTCGCCGTCAACCTCGCCTGGGAGCTGGCGAACCCGGAAAGCAGCAAGAAGAACCCGGTGACGCCGCCGCGCGTCTGCCTGCTGGATTTCGATTTCCAATATGGCTCGGCCTCGACCTATCTCGACCTGCCGCGCCGCGAGGTGGTCTTCGAGCTTCTGACCGATACCGCGCATATGGATGCCGACAGCTTCCTGCAGGCGCTTTTGACCTTCAACGACCGGCTGCATGTGCTGACCGCCCCGGCCGACATGCTGCCGCTCGATATCGTCACCGGCGAGGATATCGAACGCATCATCGAAATGGCGCGGGCGAATTTCGATTTCGTCGTGATCGACATGCCGACGACCGTCGTGCAATGGACCGAGACCGCGCTGAATGCCGCGCATGTCTATTTCGCGATGCTCGAGCTCGACATGCGCTCGGCGCAGAATGCGCTGCGGATGATCCGCGCGCTGAAGGCCGAGAACATGGCGACCGAGAAGCTGCGCTATGTGCTCAACCGAGCGCCGAAATTCACCGATATGACCGGCAAGGCCCGCGTGAAACGCATGGCCGAGAGCCTCGATATCGCCATCGAGGTGCAGCTGTCCGACTGCGGCCGCGCGGTGACCCAGGCCAATGACCACGGCCTGCCGCTGGCGGCTTCGGCGCCCAAGCTGCCGCTGCGCCGCGAGATCCAGAAGCTCGCGCAGGGCGTTTCCGAACTCAGCCGCGCCGCCGAGGCGGCGGGCCAGTGACATCATCGCGCCTGTTCGCCGCACCATCCTGTTGAGGGGCTTCCATGTTTTCGCGTTACAAGAAACCCAATCAACCGCCCAAGCTCGCCACGCTTGCCCCGGCAGCAAGCGCGCCCCCGGCGGCAAGCGCAGCCGCCCCGGTGGCCAGCGCCGCCCCGCAGGCCGTGCGCCGTGTGGCCCCCGCGGCCCCGGTCGTGCCTGCGCAGCCGATGGCCGTGGACAAGGAAAAGAAGCGCAAGGAAAAGATGGCGGAACTCAAGGTCGAGCTGCACAAGCGGCTGCTTGAGAACCTCAACCTTGCGGCGCTCGAACATGCCAGCGAGAGCGAACTGAAAACCGAGATCAGCGCGATTTCCGCCGAGGCGATGACCGAAATGTCGGTGGCGCTGAACGCGGTCGAGCGCGGCACTCTGGTGCAGGAGCTTTACGACGAGGTGATGGGCCTCGGCCCGCTCGAGCCGCTTCTGAAGGATGAGACGGTTTCCGATATTCTGGTGAACGGCCCGCAGCAGATCTTCGTCGAACGCGGCGGCAAGCTGCAGCTGTCGGACATCACCTTCAAGGATGAAAAGCACCTGTTGCGGATCATCGACAAGATCGTGTCCGCCGTGGGCCGGCGCGTCGATGAAAGCAACCCCTATGTCGACGCCCGTCTGGCGGATGGCTCGCGCTTCAACGCCATGGTTCCGCCGGTCGCGGTCGATGGCTCGCTGGTCTCGATCCGGAAATTCAAGAAGGACAAGCTCGGGATCGACGATCTCGTGCGCTTTGGCGCCTTCACCGAGGAAATGGCGGCGTATTTGCAGGCCGCCGTTTCGACCCGGCTCAACGTCATCGTGTCGGGCGGGACGGGGTCGGGAAAAACCACCACGCTCAACGCCTTGTCGAGCTTCATCGACAACTCGGAACGGATCCTGACGATCGAGGATACGGCCGAATTGCAGCTGCAACAGATCCACGTCGGCCGGATGGAAAGCCGCCCGCCGAACGTCGAGGGCAAGGGCGCCGTGACCCAGCGCGACTGTCTGCGCAACGCGCTGCGGATGCGACCGGACCGGATCATCGTCGGCGAAACCCGCGGCGAGGAGGTCATCGACATGTTGCAGGCGATGAACACCGGCCACGACGGCTCGATGACCACGATCCACGCCAACAACGCCCGCGACGGGATTTCACGTCTTGAAAACATGGTCGCAATGGCCGGGATCGAGATGCCGCTGAAGGCCGTGCGCAGCCAGATCGCCTCGGCCGTCAACCTGATCGTGCAGGCCAGCCGCCTGCAGGACGGTTCGCGCCGGATGGTGTCGATCACCGAGCTGACCGGGATGGAGGGCGATGTGATCTCGATGCAGGAAATCTTCCGCTACGAGCGGCTCGGCCTTGCCCCCGATGGCAAGATCATCGGCCGCTTCACCGCGACCGGCGTGCGCAGCCACTATTCGGAACGCTTCCGGCAATGGGGCTATGACCTGCCGCCCTCGATCTATGAACCCGTGCAGGACTGAGGTTAGACCATGGTGCTTTCCGCCACCCCGATCATCTACGGCCTGATCTTCGTCGCGGTTCTCTTGCTGGTCGAGGGGATCTATCTGCTGGTTTTCGGCAAGTCGATCAGCCTGAACAGCCGCGTGAACCGCCGCCTCGAGATGCTCGACAAGGGCGCGCGGCGCGAGGAGGTGCTGGAACAGCTCCGCAAGGAAGCCCATCAGCATATGGGCGTGAAGAGCATCCCGCTCTATTCGCTTCTGGCCAAGAAGGCGCAGAAGGCCAATATCGCTTTCTCGCCCGAGGCGCTGGTGGGGATCATGGCGCTGCTGTGCCTTGTGGCCTTTCTGGGGCTGTCGATCGGCACCCAGGCCAGCCTGCCGGTGCGTATCGTCATGGCCGTGGCGATGGGGGTCGGCGGGGTCTATTTCTGGATCAACGGCAAGGCCAACAAGCGGATCAAACTGGCCGAAGAGCAATTGCCCGACGCGGTGGAACTGATGGTGCGCAGCCTGCGGGTGGGCCATCCCTTTGCCTCGGCGGTGCAGGCGGTCGCGCGCGAGATCGCCGACCCGCTGGGCACCGAATTCGGCATCATCGCCGACGAGGCCGCCTATGGCCGCAACGTGGTGGACAGTCTGCGCGATCTGGCCGAGCGGCTGGAGATGCAGGATCTGCGCTTCCTCGCGGTGGCGGTGTCGATCCAGCAGACCTCGGGCGGCAACCTCGCCGAGGTGCTCGAGGGCCTCTCCAAGGTGATCCGCTCGCGCTTCCGGCTGTTCCGGCGGGTGAAGGCGATCACCGCCGAGCCGAAATGGTCGGGGATGTTCCTGTCGGGCTTCCCGCTGGCGGTGCTGCTGGTGATTCAGGTGGTGGCGCCCGACTATTACGACAACGTCAAGGACACCCCCGCCTTCATTCCGATGGCATTGGTGGTGGCGGCCCTGCTGGGGGCCAATGTGATCTTCATGAAGATCATGACGACGATCAGGGTTTAGGAGGCCGTGATGGACCAGATCTCTGCGCTTCTGACCGAAACGCTCGGGCCGATGGGCCCGATGATCGCCCTGCTCGGGCTGGCTTTGCTGCTGGTGCTGGCGGTGCTGCCCGCCCTGCTCAAGAAGCCGAACGACCCTTTCGAAAAGCTGCGCGCGCAAAGGAATGGCGCCGCGACGGGCCGCGGCAACGCCGAGCGCGAGGCCAAGGCCCAGCCGCTGCGCTATGGCGCGGGCGGCGACAAGCTGGAGAAATTCGCCAGTTTCCTCGAGCCCAAAAGCAAGGAGGAGATGTCGGAATCCAAGAAATGGCTGCAAAAGGCGGGCTATCGCGGCGCCAATGCGGTGCGCAGCTTCCACGCGATCCAGTTCGGACTGGGCATCGGCCTGCTCGCCCTCGGGCTGGTTTATGTGATGCTGTACAACTCCACCAACGAGGTGCCGCTGAATTCCACGATCACGGTCCTTGCGATCCTGCTCCCCGGGGCCATGGGCTATTACGGGCCGAAATATTGGGTCAACAAGCGTGTCGCCGCCCGCACGGCCGAAATCCAGAACGGCTTCCCCGATGCGCTCGACATGCTGCTGGTCTGCGTCGAGGCGGGGCAATCGCTGGATCAGGGGATCATCCGCGTGTCCAAGGAACTGGCGACCTCTTATCCCTCGCTGGCCGAGGAATTCGAGACCGTGGCCCATGAGATCAAGGCCGGTCTCGACAAGCCGACCGTGCTGCGCGCCTTTGGCGAACGCACCGGGGTCAACGATGTGATGAGCTTCGTCACCGTGATGATCCAGAGCCAGCAGTTCGGCACCTCGATCGCCGAGGCGCTGCGGCTCTACGCCGCCGACATGCGCGACAAGCGGATCATGCGTGCCGAAGAGGCCGCCAACAAGATCCCGACCAAGATGACGCTCGGCACGATGATGTTCACGGTGCCGCCGCTCCTGATCATCCTTGTCGGCCCCTCGGTCCATGATATGATTGAGAACTTCAATATGATCGGCAGGTGATCATGCGGGTTTTCCCCCGCGGCCGGGTTCTGGCCGCGCTGCTGGCCGGGGCGCTGCTCGGCCCTCTGGCCGCCTGTCTCCCGGGCGGCCCTTCTGCATCGGGTGACAGCCCCTATGCGCCGGGCACCGCCCGCGGCGAGGGGGTGGACGGGCTTCTGGTCGGGCACCGGCTGATGGAGGCCGGGGAATATGAACTTGCGCTCAAGGCCTATTACCGCGCCGCCGCCGATCAGGGCGCGACGGTCGATGTGCTCTCGGCGATCGGTTCGGCCAATCTCAAGCTCGGCCGGCTCGGTCAGGCCGAACAGATGCTGCGCCGCGCGCTGGACGAGGATCAGACCTTCGTCCCCGCCTGGAACAACCTCGGCGTGGTGCTGATGGAGCAAAACAAGACCGCCGAGGCCGCGCGCACCTTCCAGACCGCCTTTGCGCTGGACAGTGGCCAATCGGACGCGATCCGCGAAAACCTGCGCCTCGCGCTCGCAAAAGTTAAAAAAGAGGCGTATTCTGGCCCCGCAGAAGAGCAACAATTCACGCTGATGCGACGCGGCCAGGGGGAATACCTGCTGCTCACTCGGCAGTGAAGCACGAGCAGAGGACGCACATGCGCCACCCGATCCTTTTCGCGGCCCTCGCGGGCTGCGCCCTCGTCCTGTCCGGCTGCGGCGGTCGCGACGATGCCGAAGTCGCGCGCGCGATGAAAAGCGTGAATGCGATCGACGAAACCAACCTGTCGGATATCATGCTGAGCGTGGCCGACCCGCGCGAGGCGGTGGGCTATTTCGAGCGCACGGCCGGCGAGAACCCGGACCGGATCGACCTGCAACGGGGGCTCGCGAAATCCTATATCCGCGCGGGCGCCCCGAGCCAGAGCGTCGCCACCTGGAAGAAGGTTCTGGCGATGCCCGGGGCCACGGCCGACGACCGCGTCGAGATGGCCGATGCGCAGATCCGCGCGGGCGACTGGGCTGCAGCCGAGGCCACGCTGAACACGATCCCGCCCACGCATGAGACCTTCCAGCGCTACAAGCTCGAGGCGATGGTGGCCGACAGCAAGAAGGACTGGAAGAAGGCCGATGCCTTCTATGAGACCGCGCAGGGCCTGACCACGCGGCCGGGCAGCGTGCTGAACAACTGGGGGTTCTCGAAGCTGACGCGGGGCGATGCCAAGGGCGCCGAGCGGCTCTTTGCCGAGGCGCTGACCTATGACACGACCAGTTTCACCACCAAGAACAACCTCGTTCTGGCCCGCGCGGCGCAGCGCAAATATGACATGCCGGTCATCACCATGACCCAGACGGAACGCGCGCAGCTGCTCTATACGGCGGCGCTTTCGGCGATCAAACAGGGCGATGTGACGATGGGCAAGGCGCTCTTGCAAGAGGCCGTTGACACCCATCCGCAGCATTTCGAGGAAGCCGCGCGCGCGCTTGCCGCGCTGGATGCAGGCACGGCGAAGGGCTAGGGCGATGTTCGACCTGACGGTCCCGCAGGCGGCGCTGGCCTTTCTGGTGCTGATCACGCCGCTCTGCCTGTGGGTGGTCTATACCGACCTGAAATATATGAAGATTTTCAACCGGCAGACCGATCTCTTGCTGGTGATCTTCGTGGTCTCGGGGCCGTTCATCCTGCCGCTCGATGTCTATCTGTGGCGCCTGCCGCATTTCGTGGTGCTGTTTGCGGTGGGCTTCGTGCTCAACCAGATCGCGCATTTCGGGGCGGGGGATGCGAAATTCATGGCCGCGGCGGCGCCGTTCTTTTCGCATGCGCCGGCCAATGTGATGCTGGCGGTGCTGCTCTTGAGCGCCTTCCTGCTGGGCGCCTTTGCCACGCATCGGCTGATGCGCGCGGTGCCTGCGGTGCGGGCGATGGCGCCTGACTGGGTCAGTTGGACCCGCAAGGATTTCCCGATGGGGCTGGCGCTGGTCGGCACGCTCTGGACCTATCTCGCGCTGGCGGCGTTCAGCTGACGGGCGGGGGCGTCACGCGCCCCCTGCCCCCGATCAGCCGCGCTCGGGGCGCAGCAGGATATAGGTCGGCGTGCGCCGCACCTCGGTCAGGGTCAGATCGCTTTCGTCCAGCGCCTTGACCGTCCCGTCGCGCGCCTCAAGCCCCGTCGAGCAAAGCGGAACAAGCACATATTCGGCCGCATCGAGCCCGGCAAGCCCGCCGTAATACCACGGCGCCGCCCCCTCGACCGGCTTGAAATCGCCAAAGAGCCAGATCGCCGAAAACAGATCCGCCACAAGGATCGCGCGCCCGCCATAGCCCGCCGCCGTCAGATCCTGCGCGGCCGCCTCGAACCACGCGGCAACGCCGGTGGTGATCTCGCAATCCGCCAGCGTCTCGCCCCTCAGCACCGACTGCGGCCGGAGCTTGGCGCGCGCGTCAAAGGCGGCATAGGGCCCGCCCGGGAAATGGCCCAGCGTCATCATGCCCACGCGGTAAACCCGGTCACTCTCAACGAGCAGGTCGGCATCCTGCGGCCGCTTCGCCAAGAGCGGCACCAGCCCCTCGGGTTGGGCCAGCGCCATCCGGAACGGGCTCCAGAGCAGGTTGGTCACCGAGGCCGCGCCGAGCGTCAGCGCCATCACCCCGGCCAGCGTCAGCGCAGGCCCCAGCCGCCAGCCAAAGCCGTTGCTGATCGCCCCCTCGGGCCGCAGCGCCAGCGCGATCAGCCCCAGCAGCACCAGCCATTGCGGATCATTGCCGTAGTTCTGATAGGTCACATAGACGAAGCTCGGCACCAGAAAGAGCAGCACCATCCCCTCGGTCATCCGCCCGGCCTGACGCAGCAAGATCACCGTGGCCAGCAAGACCAGCGTGCCCAACAGATAGGCGGGCAGCGCCATCACGCCCCCCAGATCGACGCCCGGCGCCGCGCGCGTCTCGGAGCCCGCGACAGTGGCCAGATCGTGCAGATAGGCCAGCCAGAACTCGAACCCCAGACCCAGCGTCAGCCCCCCCGCGACCGCAAGCCCGGTGGCCAGCGCCACGCCCAGCGTGCGCAGATCGCGCCGCGCGATCAGCGCAATCGCAATCGGCGGCAGGAAGGCCACGAAATAGGTCACCTTGATCATCGCCATGCCCGCCAGCATCAGCCCGATGATCGCCCCGTCCAGCACCGGGCGCCGCCGCCCGAGCGGCTCGAACAGCGCCAGCGGCACCGCGATATAGGCCAGCGCCCAGGCCCAGCGGTTGTAATGCATCGAGACCGAGGCCGCGGCATTGGCCTCGCCATGCACCATCGCCAGACACAGGACCATCACATAAAGCGCAAGCCCCCAGGCCAGAAGCCCCGGCAGTCGCGAGGCCGCCGCCCGGATCGCGGGCAGGAAGAGCAGCGCCGCCACCAGCGTCTGCGCCGCAAAGAAGGCATGCCCCAGCCCCAGCCCCGCCTTGGCGAAAATCGCGATCGGCCAGACCGCGCCAATGCCAATCGGCGTCATGAAATCCAGATGCGGCAGCTGCCCGAAATCGGCCATCCTGAGGACGACATCAGCCAGATGCAGCGTGTCGCCCTCGTGCTTGGCCACCACCAGCGCACCGCGCAGAAACGGCGCCAGCGCCATCACCAGCGCCACCACAGCCACCCCGCCCGCCAGAACCGCGGGCCGCACCGCCCGTTCCCTGCCTGCCATCCCAGCCTCTCCGCTCTTTTTCCAATTTTTGGCCACATTACGCGCGCATCGTGGCGCTGTGAATCCCCTAGCCCGGGAATGCGTCCTGCGAATGGCGCGAAAAAGACCGGGACGGGGCCAGCCGAGCAGCCCCGCCCGCCGCGGACCCGACGAGGAAGCAGACGATGAACATGATCACCCCCGAGACGCCCGCCGGTGTGCAGCCGCCGCCGCAGCCCAAGGCGCTGGCCGAGACCGGGCTGAGCACGGTGATGATGCGCGATATCCTGCTCAAGACCATGTTTCGCACCAATATGGACACGGTCGCCGGGCTGGCAAAGCTGATCGCCCTGCCGCTGACCCTGACGCAGGAGCTGATCGACCTGTGCCGCCAGCAGCGTCTGGTCGAGGCGACCGGCACGCTTCATGCCAATGCCAACGGCGAGATGGGCTATCAGCTGTCCGATTCGGGCAAGGCGCGCGCGCTCGATGCGCTCAGCCAGTCGGAATATTACGGCGCGATGCCGGTGCCGCTGGAACATTACCACGTCCAGATGAAGCGCCAGTCGATCCGCAATATCCAGCTGACCCGCGATCAGCTGACCCGCGCGATGGGCCATCTGATCCTGCCGCCGATGCTGATCGACCAGCTCGGGCCCGCGGTCAGCTCGGGGCGCTCGATCCTGATGTATGGCCCGCCGGGCAACGGGAAATCCTCGATTTCAAACGGCATCCGCGATGCGATCGGCGACCGCATCTATATCCCGCGCGCGGTCGAATATGCGGGGCAGGTGATCACCGTCTTCGACCCGATCATCCACACCGCCGCCCCCGAAGAGGCGCAGGACCCGACCGCGCTCCGCCGCACCGGCCCGCGCTATGACGCGCGCTATGTCTATTCCGACCGCCCGACGGTGGTGACCGGGGGCGAGCTCAGCCTCGACATGCTCGATCTGACCTATAACCCCACCGCGCGCACCTATACCGCGCCCTTGCAGATGAAAGCCTCGGGCGGGGTGTTCATCGTGGACGACCTTGGCCGTCAGGCCGAGCCGCCGCAGAAGCTGGTGAACCGCTGGATCGTGCCGCTCGAGGAAAGCCGCGATATCCTTGCGCTGCAATCGGGCGAGAAATTCGAGGTGCCCTTCGACACGCTCGTCATCTTCTCGACCAACTTCCACCCCAACCAGATCTTCGACAAGGCGGCGCTGCGCCGGATCTTCTTCAAGATCAAGATCGACGGGCCGAACCAGTCGGATTTCCTCAAGATCTTCTCGCTGGTGGCCAAGAAGAAGAAGATGCCGCTGGATGAAAAGGCGCTGATCCACCTGCTGAAGGTGAAATATCCGACGATCGACAATGTCTATGCGAATTATCAGCCGGTCTTCCTGATCGACCAGATGATCGCGATCTGCAACTTCGAGGGGATCCCCTATCAGATGAGCCCCGAGCTGATCGAGCGTGCCTGGTCGAACATGTTCGTGCGCGAAGAGGCGATCATCCACTGAGCTGTCCACTTAACCTTCTTGACTGACGAATGACATGACGGTTTCGATGGGTCGTCGGCCCTGGTTGCGGTAGCCCAGATGCGGGCGCTCGGTGTTGTA
>JACXUS010000049.1 GCA_014763785.1 Sphingomonadales bacterium
GGAGGGCCGCGCCGGGCTGATCCTGACCGTCTCGCGCATTCCGCGCACGCTGGCCGCGATCCTGACCGGGGCGGCGCTGGCCGTTGCGGGCGTGGTGATGCAGCAGATCGTGCGCAACCGCTTCGTCGAGCCTGCGACCGCGGGCAACCCCGAGGCGGCGGCGGCGGGGCTGCTGGCAATCACGCTGATCGCGCCGGAAAGCCCGATCTGGGCAAAGATGGCGGTGGCGGCGGGTTCGGCGCTGGGCGGCGCG
The DNA here is from genome assembly GCA_014763785.1 of Sphingomonadales bacterium. Taxonomy (GTDB): domain Bacteria; phylum Pseudomonadota; class Alphaproteobacteria; order Rhodobacterales; family Rhodobacteraceae; genus Rhodobacter. The sequence continues at coordinate 254 of JACXUS010000049.1, forward strand.
GTGCTGTTCGCGGCGCTGATCCGGCGGCTGCCCGCGCGCGAGGTGTTTTTGGTGCCGCTGGCGGGGCTGATCCTGTCGGGGGTCATTGGCGCGGGGGTGACCTTCGTCGCCTGGCAGGCGGATCTGGTGCAATATGTCGCTGTCTGGCTGATGTCGGGCGAGTTTTCGGGCGTTATCGCCGGGCGCTATGAGCTCTTGTGGATCGCGGGCGCCGCGGCGGGGCTGGCGTGGTTTGCCGCCGACCGCTTCGCGATTCTGGGCCTTGGGCCGGAGGCGGCCACTGCGCTTGGCCTGCGGCCGCGGGCGGTGATGCGGCTGGGGCTTGGGGTGGTGGCGCTGGTTACCGCGATGGTGGTGGTGACGGTGGGCATGGTGCCCTTCGTCGGGCTGATCGTGCCCAATCTGGTTGCCCGCGTGATGGGCGATGATCTGCGCGCCTCGCTGCCGGTGATCGCGACGGGGGGCGCGATCCTTGTGCTCGGCTCGGATCTGATCGGGCGGCTGGTGATCCACCCCTATGAGATCCCGGCGGGCACGGTGCTGGGCGTGCTGGGCGCGGGGGCGTTCCTGTGGCTTTTGTGGCGGGGCGATCGCGATGCGGCTTAGGATCGCGGGCCTTGCGGCGCTCTTGGCGCTTTGCATCGGGCTGTGGCTGTTTCAGGGGCTCACGGGCAATCGCGCCTTCGTGCTGGAGCTGCGCGCGGGCAAGCTCGCTGCGCTGCTGCTGGTCGGGGCGGGGGTCGGCATGGCGACGGTGCTCTTGCAAAGCGTTGCACAGAACCGGATCCTGACGCCCTCGATCATGGGGTTCGATGCGCTTTACCTGCTGGCGCAGAGCGCGGCGCTGGCGGCGCTAGGCCCCTCGGCCTTTGCCGCGCTGCCCGCAGGGCCGAAGTTCGGCCTCGAGGCCGGGGTGATGACGCTGGCGGCCGTGGCGCTGTTCGGCACGCTGCTGGGGCGGCATGGCCCGGCCGATATCGGCCGCACGATCCTGACCGGGATCATCCTTGGCATTCTTTTTCGCGCGGGCGCCGGGCTGATCGGGCGGATGCTCGACCCCAATGCCTATGCGGTGGTGCAGGCGGCCAGTTTCGCGAATTTCGGCCGCCCCGCGGTCGAGACCACCGCCTGGGCCGCGGCGCTGGAGCTGCCCGCGATGGCGCTGGCGCTGTGGCTCGGGCCGCGGCTCGATGTGATGGCGCTGGGGCGCGAGCGGGCGGTGTCGCTTGGCCTTGAGTACCGGGCGATGGTGCTGGGGGCGCTGGCGCTGGTTGCCGGGCTGACGGCGGTCTCGACCGCGCTGGTCGGGCCGGTCGCCTTCTTCGGGCTGATCGTGGCGGGGCTGGCGCATAGCCTGTTGCCCGGCGCGCGGCATCGGCCGCTGCTGATCGCGGCGGCGCTGATCGCTGCGGTGATGCTCGTCGGCGGGCAATGGGCCTTCGAGCGCGTGCTCGGCCTGCGCGCGACGCTGAGCGTGGTGATCGAATTCGGGGGCGGGATCGTGTTTCTGGCCCTTCTGATGCGGGGGAAGATCCGATGATCGAGGTTTCCGGGCTGAGCGTGAGCCTGCAGGGCACGCAGATTCTGGCGCCGACCACGCTGCGCCTGCCGGGCGGGCAGATCACCGCGCTGATCGGGCCGAATGGCGCGGGTAAATCGACGCTGGCGCGGGCGATCGCGCGGATCACGCCGCCCGCGCCCGGTCAGGTGCGGGTGAACGGGCTCGATGTGGCGACCACACCGGGGCGGCGGCTGGCGCGCGAGCTGGCCTTTCTGGGGCAACATACCGGGCTTGCCTCGCGGCTGCGGGTGCGCGAGCTGGTGGGCTTTGGCCGCTGGCCGCATTGCCATGGCCGCCCGGGGCCCGCGGATCGCGCCGCGGTGGAACGCGCGCTGGCCGATTTCGATCTGCAGCCGCTGGCGGGGCGGTTCCTCGATACGCTGTCGGGCGGGCAGGCGCAGCGCGCGCATCTGGCGATGGCGGCCGCACAGGAGACGCCCTGGCTGATCCTCGATGAGCCACTGAACAACCTCGATCTGGCGCATGCCCGGGCGCTGATGGCGCATCTGGCGCGGCTACGCGAGGCCGGGCGCTCGGTGCTGATCGTGCTGCACGATCTGAACTTCGCCGCCGGTTGGGCCGATCATGTCGTGGCGATGAAGGCAGGCCGCGTGGTGGCCGAAGGGGCGCCCGGCACGGTGCTGACCGCGGCGCAGCTCTCGGCGCTGTACGACACCGAGATCGCCGTGGCCGAACATGCGGGCCGGCCGCTGGTGCTGCATCATCTGTGAGTGCGCTGCGGGGGGGGGCGCTACCAGACGCGTTGCGGCAGGATGGTGAAAATGATGGTCGTGCCCGTTCCGAGCTCCGACTCGCACCAGATCCGCCCGCCCTGGCGGCGCACGATCTTGCGGCAGGTGGCAAGGCCAAGCCCGGTGCCCGGCGCGGCGCTGCGGCTCGGGGCGCGGGTGAAGGGCTCGAAGATCTTCTCGCGGTATTCCGCCGCGATGCCGGGCCCGTTGTCGGTCACCGCGAAGCGCACCCCGCCGCCCGGGCCGGGTTCGGGCTCGGCGGTGATCCGGATCCGCGGTGTTGCATCCCCGCGATATTTGATCGCATTGGCGATCAGGTTTTGCAGCACCTGCGCGACCTGCGCGGCAAGGCATTCAAGGGGCGGAACCTCGGTTTCGACCTCGATCTGCGTATGGCTGACCGCCAGATCATGTTCAAGCGCGGCCAGCGCGCGCTTCACGATATCGCCCGCTTCGATCGTGGTCGGCTGTTGGTCGCGGTCAAGCCGGATATGCGCGGCCAGACTGTCGACCAGCTCGGCCATCTGCCGCACCGAGCGGCGCAGCATGCTCAGCGAGTCGCGCGCGCCCGCGGGGTCGTTCATGTCGAGCGCCTCTTCGGCACGCGCGGCCAGATAATCGGCCGCGCGGAGCGGCGCCTTGAAATCGTGGACGAGCACCTCGGAAAAGGTGGACAGCTCGCGCCGCTGTTCGTCGAGACGCCATTTCAGCCGCGCCGCCTCGATCCCACGCTTGAGCATCCGCGCGACGGCATCCTGATTGAGCGAACTTTTCGCGATATAATCCGCCTCGCCCAGCAGGATCGCGGATTTCGCGATTTCCTCGTCGCCCTGACCGGTCATCAGGATGATCGCGGCGCGGGGCCAGCGCTGGCGCAGCTCGCCCAGCAGGGCCAGACCATCGGCCCCGGGCAGCAGGTAATCGAGGAAGACGGCATCCACCGCCTCCGATGCCGGCCGCAGGTCGTGGGCCCCCCGGGCTTCGTGGATCTGATGCGCAAGGCCCGATTTCGACAGCAGCCGCCGCACCAGTTTGCGGTCCCCCTCGTCGTCGTCGATGATGACGATTTCCAGCGCGTTCATCGCAGCCCAACCCCCAGAGCGGCCATGTCCGGCACCTCGACCGCGCGTGCGTAGCGCTCGACGATCCCGACCAGATCGCCATAATCGCTTCCGACCTGGGCCTTGACCAGATAGCCCGCGACGTGATGCGAGAAGGCCGCGGCGACGTCGCGGTCGTCGCTCGAGGTGGTCATCACGAAGATCACGGCATGGCTCAGGCGCGGGTCGGCGCGGATCTCGGAGAGCAGTTCCAGACCATTCATCCGCGGCATGTTCAGATCGACGAACAGGATGTAATGCCGCGGCGGCGTGCCGCTTTCGCCGCGGATCAGCGACAGCGCATCGACCCCGTCGCGCGCCCGGATCAGCGTCAGCGGCACCTGCGCCCGCGACAGGGCGCGCCGCACCGCCTTGGCGTCGCCGTCGTCATCCTCGACAAGGATCACGCCGAGCGGGGGGGGGGCGCTCTCGGGGTATGGCGAGCATCAGGCGGCCTCCTCTCTGAGTTCGGACGGGGTGGCGCGCTTGGGCCAGCGCAGGCGGAAGGTCGTGCCGCGGCCCTCCGAGGCGACTGCGATCCGGCCACCGACCACCGTCACATGCTTGAGCACCATGGCAAGGCCCATGCCGCTGCCATCGACCTCGTCGCGCGGGCGCAGGGTCTGGAACATCTCGAAGATGCGGCTGTGATATTCGGGCGGGATGCCGGGCCCGTCGTCGGTCACGCTGAAGTCAAAGCCGGTTTCGTCTTCGGTGACGTCCAGCGTCACCTCGCCCTGCTCGCGGTCGTGGTGCTTGATGGCATTGTTCACAAGGTTGAGCAGGACGGTCAGGATCGGCATGCGCGGCAGTTCGATGGCGGCGACGGCCGGGGTGGCACGGAAGCGGATGCCGGGGCGCGGGATCAGCAATTCGCCGAGCTCGGTGATCAGCGTGGCGCCCGGGATCGGCTGGACCGCCTCGCGGGTGCGCCCGATCCGCGAGTGCTGCAAGAGATCGTCCAGCAACCGTTCCATCCGCACCACGCGGCTGCGCAGCAGGGCCATGCTCTCGCGGGTGTCTTCGGTAAAATGCTCGCTCAGATCCTCCTCGAGCCAGCGCGAGGCATTGTCGATCACCCGCAGCGGTGCGCGCAGGTCATGCGAGGCGACATAGGCGAATTTGTCGAGTTCCTGGTTCGAGCGTTCCAGCGCATCCAGCAGCAGATTGGTCTGTTCCTCGATCGCCTTGCGGATCGAGATGTCGCGTACGACGCCGATGAAATGGGTGCGATGCGCATAGACCGCACGGCTGACCGAGATTTCCAGCGGAATCTGGGTGCCGTCCTTGCGGCAGCCGAAGATATCGCGATTGCCCGCCATCGCATGGGGGCGCGGATCGGTCGTGGCCCCGGTGACGAAGCCGCGGTGCAGGGCGCTGAGCGCGCTGGGCATCCGCATTTCGACGCCGCGCCCGAGCATTTCGGCGCGGCTATAGCCGAACAGCTCTGCGGTGGCGGGGTTGACGTCTTCGATGATGCCCTGTTCGCTGATCGTGATGATGCCATCATGCACGCTGGCAAGGATTGCGCGGCGCTGGACCGTTTCGCGCGCCAGATCGCCGCCGAGGATCTCGGCCAGTGCACCGATCTCGTCATGGCTTCTGCGGCGCCGGCGTGGCCAGGAGGCGGTCTCGCCCCGGCGCACCGCGTCGGTCAGTTCGCGCACCGGCTGGGTGATGCGTTGGGCGACAAGGACGGCGCCGCCGGCGCAGATCACGATCAGGCACAGGGCCACGACGCTGGTCTGACGCAGCGCCTGACGCGAGGCCGCGAACAGATCGCTGTGCGCGATCGCGGTTTCCACGAACAGGCCGAAGGGGCGACCGTTGCCCTGAACGAAGACCGGGGTGATCTGCAGCATCGCTTCGGGGGTGTGAACGGTCCGGGCCTGCGGGGTATCGAAGGCGATCGCATCGGCATTCGGCGGCGGCACCCAATCGGGGTCGAGATGGAAATGCAGCCGGTTCGCCCCCTCGCCGCCATAGCTCAGCCAATCCAGCGTGTCGGTGATTGCGGTTGCGTGAAACCCGGACCCGATCTGCGGCGCGGCCTGATTGAGCAAGGCGCCGTAGTCGGCATTGATCACGATTGCGCCGAACAGATCGCCATTGCGATCGCGCAGAGGCCGCACGAGGCGGATCGTCGGCGGACCCTCGATCTGACCGCGCTCGCGTTCATAGGTCACCTCGGAAAAATAGGGCTCGCTGCGCGACAGGTTGCGCGAGGGGGACAGATAGGGTTCGCCGCCTTTCGCTTGCAGGGCCTCGGGGGGGATCACCGCAAGATGCGCGCCACGGCGATCGACCCGCACCAGTTCCCGCCAGGCATCGGCGCGCCCGATCAGGCGCAGCTGGGTGTAATGCGTCCGCGCCGTCAGCACAGAGGAAAAGACGCGCTCAAGACGCAGCTTCCAGGCGTCGGCCTGGTCCGGGCCGGGCGGCCAGTTCGGCTCCGACTGGGGATCGGTGCCAAGCAGGCCAAGGATCGGCGGGGTATGCGACAGCACCTCGGCATCGGATTCCATCAGCCGGAACACAGCCCCGATCGCCTCGGCATGCAGCTGCGCCACCGCGCTCAGCCGTTGGATCCCGGCGGTGCGTTCCTGTTCGCGCAGCTGCCCGAAGAACAGCCCGAACAGCGTCAGCGACGAGATCAGCGTCGCGGCAATGGTCAGCGCCACGAGCTTGGCGCGCAGCCCAAGTGCATATCCACCGCCCCACCGCCGAAGCGCAGGCATCAGCGCGCCCCGGCCCCCTGCGCCTCGACCGGCCTGCGCGTGGCGGCGGGGTCGAAGTCGGTGCGGATCGTATCGACCAGTTCGATCAGTTCGCCACAGGCGCCGTTCAGCTCTGCCAGTTGATCGGCGATATCCCCCGCGCTGCCGTCAGCGCTGCGCAGACTGCGCAGCCGACGCAGCATGCCGGTCAGGATATGCACCATCTTCGGGGCGCTGGTGGCGGCGAACCGTTCGATGGTCAGCCGGGCCAGTTGCCGCGTCGCGCGTTCCTGACTGATCGCGGCCAGCAGGATCCGACGCTCCAGCGCCGAGGTGATCGCCCGCTGGATCTCTGCCAGATCGAGATCGTCCTTGACCAGATAATCGAGGCAGCCCGCGCGCATCGCACGCACCACCACCTGATGTTCCCCCATCGAGGTGACCATGATCGGGATGGCGCGGACCTGTTCTTCGTGGCTGGTCAGGATGCGCAGCGCATCCAGCCCGGTTTCCATCCCCAGATGATAGTCGATGAAGACGATATCGAACGGGCCGAGGTCCAGAAGCCGCCGCATTTCGTGGATATCGGCCGCTTCGGAGAATTTCAGGTTCAGCCCGGCCTTGCGGCACAGGTCGATCAGGCGCATCCGGTCGATCGCCTGATCGTCCAGCACCAGTGCGGTCAGGCGACGGTCCTTGCAGTCGGGGGCATCGCGGGTCTTCGGGTCGAATTCCTTTTCGTCCATCTCTCAGCTCCTCACTGAAAACTGTGCCCTAAGGTCATCCTCCATTGCCTTCGACGCAGCATCCATTCGCCGGGATTATCGTTTGCACTGACAAACATGCGGCAACTGCCCGGGCAGGATGCCGGGGGCCGCAGACAGAACCTTCAAAACAGGGGCGCTCGTCTCTGCATCGCACAGGGCGATGGCTCAAGCGTGCTGGGGTGCGGTGAAGATTTCGTAAATGAAATTCAGCTGGCTTCCGTAGCGTCACCCGCCAAAGCCGAGGCCCGCGGACTCTGCCCGTGGCGCTTGCGAAAGGCGCGATGGAAGGCGCTCGGCTCGCTATAGCCGAGCTCGGCGGCGATGCCCGCGATGCTCAGCCGCCCCTCGGCCAGCAGGCGTTCGGCCAGCACGGCGCGCAGCTCGTCCTTGATCGCGGCATAGCTCTGGCCATCGGCGCGCAACCGGCGGCGCAGCGTTGCGGGCGACATCCGCAGCCCCGCGGCCAGCGCCTCAAGCCGCGGCCAGTCGGTGGGCGGAAGGCTGCGCAGATGGGCGCGCACCCGCCCCGCTGTGCCCTGATCGTGGCGATAGCGCACAAGGATATTGGCGGGCGCCTCGCGCAGGAATTGCCGCAGTGCAGCTTCGTCGCGGATGACCGGTAGCGCCAGATAGGCGGCGTCGAACACCAGCCGCGTGGCGGGCTGGCCAAAGCGCACCGGCGCGCCGAAAAACTGCGCGTAATCGCTGCGCATGTCGGGCGCGGGACAGGAAAAATCGAGTTGACGCAAGGGAATGCGCCGCCCGATCAGCCAGCAGGCCAGCCCCATCAGGATCAGCCAATAGGTGCGATAGGCGAAGGCCGGGCGCGGCGCCGCGGCGTCGCTCAGGGTGATCACCGCCTCGGTCCCGTGCAGCTGCAGCATGCCGCGCGGATCGTCCAGCACCACGTTGAGAAACCGCAGCGCGCGGCGCAGCGCCTGCCCAAGGTCATGCGCATGCAGCACCGCGTGCCCCATCAGCGCGAAGCTGCCCGGGCGCATCGGCCGCGCGGCGAGGCCGAAGAATTCGTCCTGCAGCGCCGCGGCGGTCAGGTGCCAGAGGCGGCCGTAATGCTGGTTCGTGATCGCCCTGTCCGGGGCGACGGGCAGGTCAGCGGCGGCCAGGATCGGGCCCGGGTCGATGCCCCGCGCGCGCAGGCAATCAAGCGCATCCTGAACGAAGCCGGGCGAGATCTGGCGGCGGTCCATCCGGGGTCCTGTGGCAATTCCGATCACGAATGAAGACCTTTCCTGCCATTGTTTGCAACAGGATTGCGGATAATTTTACGCGAAGAGCCGGGGGGAGGCCCGGCGCAGGAGGATCGACAGGTATGGAAAACCGGACGTTTCTGGTGACGGGCGGCGGCTCGGGTCTTGGGGCTGCGGTGGCGCGGATGGCGGTTGCAGCGGGCGGCCGGGCGGTTTTGCTCGATGTGAACGAATCGGCGGGGGTGGCACTGGCGGCCGAGCTGGGCCCGCAGGCGCGTTTCCTGCGCACCGATGTGACGCAAGATGCCGACGGGCGTGCGGCGATTGCAGCGGCGCAGGCGGCCTTTGGGCGGATTGACGTGCTGGTCAATTGCGCAGGCGTCGCGCCGGGGGAAAAGATCCTTGGCCGCGAGGGGGCGCATGATCTGGACCGTTTCGCCCGCGCGATTCAGATCAACCTGATCGGCACCTTCAACATGCTGCGGCTGGCGGCCGAGGCGATGGCGGCGCGAGACCCCGATGCGCGGGGCGAGCGTGGGGTGATCGTGAACACCGCCTCGATCGCGGCCTTTGACGGGCAGATCGGGCAGGCGGCCTATGCCGCCTCGAAGGGCGGCGTGGCCGCGCTGACCCTGCCCGCCGCGCGGGAGCTGGCGCGTCATGGCATCCGCGTGGTGACGATTGCCCCGGGGATATTCAGGACGCCGATGATGGCCGGTCTGCCGCAGGAGGTGCAGGATAGTCTGGGGGCCTCGGTCCCGTTCCCGCCGCGGCTGGGGGACCCGGCGGAATATGCAGCGCTGGTGCGCCATATCGTGGAAAACCAGATGCTGAACGGCGAGGTGATCCGCATCGACGGCGCGCTGCGCATGGCGGCGAAATAGGGGGTGGGCATGACACAGGATCCGATCGTTATCGTTGGGGCGGCGCGCACGCCGATGGGCGGCTTTCAGGGCGATTTCGCGGGGGTTGCGGCCGCTGATCTGGGGGCCGCGGCGATTGGCGCTGCGCTCGACGGCGCGGGGCTTGGCCGCGATCAGGTGGATGAGGTGGTGATGGGTTGCGTGCTGCCCGCGGGCCAAGGTCAGGCGCCTGCGCGGCAGGCCAGCCTTGGCGCGGGGCTGCCCTTGGGGGCGGGCTGCACGACCATCAACAAGATGTGCGGCTCGGGGATGAAGGCCGCGATGTTCGGCCATGACCTGCTGGTCGCGGGCAGTGCCGATGTGGTGGTCGCGGGCGGGATGGAGAGCATGTCGAACGCGCCCTATCTGCTGCCGAAGGCGCGCTCGGGCTATCGAATGGGCCATGGGCAGGTGATGGATCACATGTTCCTTGATGGGCTCGAGGATGCCTATGACAAGGGCCGCCTGATGGGCACCTTTGCCGAGGATTGCGCCGAGGCCTATCAGTTCACCCGAGAGGCGCAGGATGGCTATGCGCTCGACTCCCTCGCCCGGGCGCAGCGCGCGATTGCCGAGGGGCGGTTCGTGCGTGAGATCACGCCCGTGACGGTGAAATCGGGGCAGGTCAGCATCGACGAACAGCCCGGCAAGGCGCGGCCCGACAAGATCCCGGGGCTGAAGCCTGCCTTCCGCGCGGGCGGCACGGTGACGGCGGCCAACAGTTCCTCGATCTCGGACGGGGCGGCGGCGCTGGTGCTGATGCGCAGATCGCAGGCCGAGGCGCGGGGCCTGACGCCGCGCGCCATTCTGGTCGGCCACGCAACCCATGCCGACAAGCCGAACCTGTTCCCGACCGCCCCCATCGGCGCGATGCGGAAACTGGCCGAGCGCACCGGCTGGGCGCTCTCGGACGTGGACCTCTTCGAGGTGAACGAGGCCTTCGCGGTCGTGGCCATGGCCGCGATGCGCGATCTGGATTTGCCGCATGATCGGGTCAACGTCCATGGCGGGGCCTGTGCGCTCGGCCATCCGATCGGCGCCTCGGGCGCGCGGGTGATGGTGACGCTGCTTGCCGCGCTGGAAACCTATGGGATGCGGCGCGGGGTCGCGTCGCTGTGCATTGGCGGGGGCGAGGCGACCGCCGTCGCGATCGAGCGGGTGGCGTGATGATCCTGACCGAGGACCAGGAGGCGATCCGCGACGCGGTGCGCGCCTTTGCGCAGGAACGCTTGGCGCCGGGCGCCGCCGCGCGCGACCGCGATCACCGCTTTCCCCATGCCGAGATCGCCGAAATGGGCGCGCTGGGGTTCATGGGGATGCTGGTGCCCGAGGCCTATGGGGGCTCGGATCTGGGCATGGTGGCCTATGCCTTGGCGCTGGAGGAGATCGCCGCGGCCGAGGGGGCGGCCTCGACGATTCTTTCGGTGCATTCCTCGGTCGGCTGCGTGCCGATCCTGCGCTTTGGCACCGAGGATCAGAAGGCCCGGTTCCTGCCCAAGATGGCGGCGGGGCAATGGATCGGCGGTTTTGCCCTGACCGAGCCGCAGGCAGGCTCGGATGCCTCGGCGATCCGCACCCGCGCGCGGCGCGAGGGCGATCATTATGTCATCGATGGGGCCAAGCAGTTCATCACCAACGGCCAGAACGGGAATGTGGTGATCGTGTTTGCCGTCACCGATCCGGCGGCGGGCAAGAAGGGGATTTCGGCCTTCATCGTGCCGACCGATACGCCCGGCTATCAGGTGGTGCGGGTCGAGGAGAAGCTGGGCCAGCATGCCTCCGACACCTGTGCGCTGGCGTTCAGCGAGATGCGCGTGCCGGTGGAAAACCGTCTGGGCGCCGAGGGCGAGGGCTATCGGATTGCTCTGGCGAACCTCGAGGGCGGGCGGATCGGCATTGCGGCGCAGGCCATCGGCATGGCGCGGGCGGCGTTTGAGGCGGCGCGGGATTATGCGCGCGAGCGCCAGGCGTTCGGCAAGCCGATCCTTGAGCAGCAGGCGGTGGCCTTCAAGCTGGCCGATATGGCCACCCAGATTGCCGCCGCGCGGGGGCTGATGTTGCAGGCGGCAGCCCTGCGCGAGGCCGGGCGGCCCTGCCTGACCGAGGCCTCGATGGCGAAGCTCTTTGCCTCGGAAATGGCCGAGCGCGTGGCCTCGGACGCGATCCAGATCCACGGCGGCTATGGCTATCTGGCCGATTACCCGGTCGAGCGGATCTATCGCGATCTGCGGGTCTGCCAGATTTATGAGGGCACCTCCGAGGTGCAGCGGCTCGTCATCGCGCGGGGGCTCTGATGGCCGGGGTCCTTGACGGGGTGAAGGTCGTCGAGCTGGCGGGGCTCGGCCCCGCGCCCTTTGCCGCGATGATGCTGGCCGACCATGGCGCGCAGGTGATCCGCCTGCAGGGCAAGGCCCCGCGCCGGGCGATCCCCTCGATCGACGGGCCGCAGGACATTCTGGCGCGCGGGCGCGACGCGATTGCGGTCGATCTGAAGCACCCCGAGGGGCGGGCGCTGGCGCTCGATCTGATCGCCGGGGCCGATGCGCTGATCGAGGGGTTTCGCCCCGGCGTGGCCGAGCGGCTGGGCCTTGGCCCGGCCGCGTGTTTGGCGCGCAATCCGCGGCTGGCCTATGGGCGGATGACCGGCTGGGGCCAGTCGGGGCCGCTGGCGCAGAGTGCGGGGCATGACATCAACTATATCGCGCTCAGCGGCGTGCTCGCGGCGATCGGCCCGGCCGAGCGTCCGGTGGTGCCGCTGAACCTGGTGGGGGACTTTGCGGGCGGGGGGATGATGCTGGCCTTTGGCCTCTTGGCGGCGATCCTGAATGCCCGGGCCACGGGCCGGGGGCAGGTCGTCGATGCGGCGATGACCGATGGCGCGGCGCTGATTTCCGCGATGATCCACGGCTTTCGCGCGGCGGGCGCGTGGCAAGATCGGCGCGAGGCCAATCTGCTCGATGGCGGGGCCTATTTCTATGGGCTTTATGAATGCGCGGATGGGGGTTTCGTGGCCGTCGGCGCGATCGAGCCGCAGTTTCATGCCGCGCTGCTGGCGGGGCTGGGCCTTGAGGCGGGCCAGTTCGATCAGGCCGATCAGGCGGGCTGGGCGGCCGCGCGGGCGCGTCTGGCGGCGGTGTTCGCGACCCGCCCGCGCGCCCATTGGGAGGCGGTCTTTGCCGGCACCGATGCCTGCGTCAGCCCGGTTCTGGACTGGGCCGAAGCGCCGCGCCATCCGCAGAATGCCGAGCGCCACGCCTTCACCACCCTGCACGGCATGACCCATCCCGCGCCCGCACCGCGGTTCGACCGCACGCCCGCACCGCCCCCCGCGCCGCCGCGGCCGCCGGTGACGGCTCCGGGCGATACGCTGGCCGCCTGGGGCATCGCGCGGGATCGCGTGGCCGATCTGGAGGCCAGCGGCGCGCTGCACCGCTGGCCGGATTAGGCTGCGCTGAATTCCCGTCTGGGGAATTCAGTGTTTCTGCGGCACATAGAGTTCGGGCGGCAGCACGGCGCGCTCGTAATCGGGGTTGAACACCCGGTCGGGCAGGCTCACCTGCTCATGCGGCACATCCTCATAGGGGATCAGGCTCAACAGGTGGTCGATGCAATTGAGCCGCGCGCGCTTCTTGTCATTGCCCTCGACGATATACCACGGCGCCTCGGGGATATTCGTGCGCTCGAGCATGTCTTCCTTGGCCTTGGTATATTGCTCCCAACGCACCCGGCTTTGCAGGTCCATCGGCGAGAGCTTCCACTGTTTCAGCGGATCGTGGATGCGCATCAGGAAGCGCATCTGCTGTTCCTCGTCGGTGATCGAGAACCAGTATTTGATGACGATGATGCCGGACCGCACCAGCATCCGTTCGAATTCCACCACGTCGCGGAAGAATTCCTCGACCTGATCCTCGTTGGCAAAGCCCATCACCCGCTCGACGCCCGCGCGGTTGTACCAGCTGCGGTCAAAGAGCACGATCTCGCCACCCGCGGGCAGATGCGGGACGTAGCGCTGGAAATACCACTGCGTCTTCTCGCGGTCAGACGGCGCGGGCAGCGCCACGGTGCGCACGACGCGCGGATTGAGCCGCTGGGTCAGGCGCTTGATCACGCCGCCCTTGCCCGCCGAATCGCGCCCCTCGAACAGCACGACGACCTTCTTGCGGTGATATTGCACCCAGTCCTGCAGCCGGATCAGCTCCGATTGCAGCCGCAGGAGCGACTGGAAATAGACCCGCCGGTCGATCATGTCGGGATGCTTGTCGCGATAGATCTTGGCGATCTCCTGCGACAGGATCGAGTCTTCCAGCTCGATCTCGTAATCCTCGTCGAGAGTGTCGGCGAGTTCCGCCTCCAGCCAGTCCTTGGGTTTCTCGGTCATCGCGCGCTCCGGTTTGCTTGCCTGTCTCTAAACATGGCCATGTTACAGCTGTGTAACGGCTTCATGGCGGGGGCGCGACGCGGGGCGCGGCTGGGCACGCATCTGCCGCTCGATCATCTCGATCAGGGCTGCGGCCAGATTGCGCCCGCTGGCGGCCTCGATCCCCTGCAGCCCGGGCGAGGAATTCACCTCGAGCACCTTGGGCCCATCCTCGGCGCGCAGCAGATCCACCCCCGCCATCCGCAGCCGGAAGGCCCGCGCCGCGCGTTGCGCGATGTCGCGCTCGGCCCGGGTCAGGCGCACGGGCGCCGCGGTGCCGCCCTGATGCAGGTTCGAGCGGAAATCCCCCGCCGCCGCCTGCCGCCGGATCGCGGCGACCACGCGGCCGTCGATCACCAGACAGCGGATATCGGCGCCGCCCGCCTCGGCGATGAACTCCTGCACCAGAAAATTCGCCCGCAGGCCGCGAAAGGCGGAAATCACCGATTGCGCCGCCGCCGTGGTTTCCGCCAGCACCACGCCCTTGCCCTGCGTGCTTTCCAGAAGCTTGATGACCAGCGGCGCGCCGCCCGCCAGCGCGATCAGATCGGCGGTATCCTTGGGCGAGGCGGCAAAGGCGGTGACCGGCATCGGCACGCGGTGGCGCGCCAATATCTGATGCGCGTGCAGCTTCTCGCGGCTGGCGAGGATCCCCTCGGGACCATTCACCAGCCACGTGCCCCGCGCCGCGAATTGCCGCAGCACCGCCGCGCCATAGGCGGTGATCGAGCTGCCGATCCGCGGGATCACGGCATCGAAATGCGGCAGCGGCGCGCCGTCGTAATAGATATCGGGCGCGATCGGGTTGATCGCCATGTAACAGCGCTTGGTGTCGAGCACCTCGACGACATGACCGCGCGCCTCGCCCTCGGCGACGATCCGGCGGGTGGAATAGGCGCCCTCCTCGCGCGACAGAACCGCCAGCCGCAGGGTGCGCGGCGGGCGGCGGGGG
>JACXUS010000279.1 GCA_014763785.1 Sphingomonadales bacterium
GCCCCGCCCTGATGACCCGGCGCCTTGCACTGCTCAGTGGCGCCGCAACCCTTGCTGCGCCCGCGCTCGCGCGTGCCGCAACCCAGGATGTGCCGATGGCCCAGCAACCCGCCGTGGTGGCCCCCGCCGGGCGCGCCAATATCAGCGCCTTCCGCGAGATCGACTGGCGCGACCATTTCGACCGGCTCGACCGCGTCACGCTGATCGCCGATACCCGCTCCAAGGCGCTGCATTACTGGTCGGTTGAGGGCGCCGATTACCGGCTCTACCCGACCTCGGTGCCGATGAGCGAGGATCTGACCAAGCGCGGCTATACCGAGATCGTGCGCAAGCGGGTGGGCCCCGACTGGACGCCGACGAAATCCATGCTAGAACGCGACCCGAGCCTGCATTACATGCCGCCCGGCCCCGACAACCCCTTGGGCACCCATGCGATGTATCTGAGCTGGCCCGCCTATATCATCCACGGCACCCATGACACCCGCAAGATCGGGCGCAAGAGCAGCTCGGGCTGCATCGGGCTCTATAATGAGATGATCGCCGAGCTCTTTGAGCTGTGCCCGACCGGGACGCAGGTCAAGATCATCTGAAGATCGCCGCGCAAGCTGTTGAGCGCGCAAAATAAAAGCGCTGCGGGAGGGAGGCCCGCAGCGCGTTTTGGATCGGACGAGGGAGAGCGTATCGATCCTGTTACCGGGTTCCGGCTTGCGCCGAGTTTCAGGGAGATCGTGAACCCGATGCGTCAGGAATGCGGGGTCGCGGCGGGGTCGACTTTGACATAGGTCAAGATCGGCGGGGTGCGGCCTGCGACATTTTGGCGGGTCCGCCCCAAACCGACTGTCGCGCGGGTGCCGATGGAGGAGCCTCCGGCGGGAGTATTTTATCCAAGAAGAAACCAGCCCCGTCGAGAAACCCCCTGGGCTTCTTCTTGGCTCAAATACTCAAAAATCGCCCGCAGCCAGAGGCTCAGAGCTCTGCCATACCCAGCCGGATCGCGCGATTGTCGCCGCGTTTCAGAACCCAGGCGCCGAACCGTTTCGCGAGGGTCTTGTGGCCGCGGGCGACGGCGCGGGCGAAGAGTTCGCGCTGATAACGCCCCGAGTCGCGGCGCGCGCGCAGGCGGCGATAGAACTCGGCCTCGGTCAGGCTGCCATCGAGCGCGCCAAGGATGATCGGCGAGAGAATCCCCATCTGCTGCAGCGACGAGCCGAGCCGGTGCCCCATCATCGAGGCGCGCAGCTTCACCACATTGTCGCCGGTGAAGCGCTCGACATGGCCGCGGTCGAGCGGCTCATAGGGGTCATAAAAGAGCGTGACGCGCCGCGCGGTGCGCGAGGCCTGCGCGGCATCGCCATAGGTGCCGGAAAAATCCTTGTCCCAGGCGACGTTGTAGCGGGTTTCCCAAGGCACCACCGATTTATCCAGCGTCGATTGCGGCGAGATCGCCACCACATCGGCCCCCGGATGCGCCGCGGCAAAGGCGCAGGCGGCATAGCCCCCCATCGAGGCGCCATAGAAGACGACGCGCTTGAAGCGGTGGAAGAAGCCTTCCGCCGCGAGCCGGTCGAATTCGGTGCCGACCCAAGCGTCGCGATACCAGGTCCAGCCGCCCGCCATCACGCCCAGCATCGACCAGCCCTGTTTCTCGATGAACTCGAAGCCCCAGGGGCGGCGGTCCTCGCGCTTGTTCATCGCAATGTCGAGGTTGTCGAAGGTCACGACCAGAACCTCCTCGCTGCGCGGGATATAGAGGAAGGAATGGCTGCCGTTGTCGGTATAGAAACCGCGCGCGCCCGCCAGATCGCGCGCGATCGCGGCCCAGTTGGCATCGGTCTCGGGCTGCGGCGGATTGGGGGTGAAGAGCACCCGCGTGGTCTTGCCGCCGCCGCCATCGGCCCAGTCGGCGAGCGTCTCCAGCGTGCCCTGCGGGCGCAGGAAAGGATAGCTGCCCGAGCCCTTGCGGATATCCATCACCATCCGGCTGTCGGCATGCAGCGCCACATCAAGAACGCCCTGCAAGTGCTTGACCTTGTTCACATCGCCAAAGCCCGCGAGGTTGAAGAGCAGATCGACGGGCTTGAGCTGCGCGGGGCTGCCGATCACCCGGATCCGCTCCTCGGCGACGCCATGGGCAGCGAGATGCGCAAGGTAAGGCCCGACCCAATCCGAGCGTGTCGCGGGCCATTTGCCGTTCGCCCCAAGGTCGATCAGATGGATATCGCAATCCCAGCGGTCATGCGCCGCCAGCACCTGCGCAGGCGCCGTGCCGCCCAGATCGGCAACGGTCGCGACCGCCGCCAGCCCCGCGCGATCGAGCAGCGAGGGATCGGCCGCGGGCACGTCGAAGACGAGCTTCGCCCGCCCTTTGATCGGCGCGAATTCCGGCCGGATGCCATGGCGGCGCAGGAGCATATCGAGGAACGACCCCGCGGGCGGCACCCCGTTGAAGCGCAACCCCAGCTCGCGCTTGTTCGAGGCCCAGAGGTGCAGCGCGGTCGTTTCCGGGGTCAGCTCGGCCTCGACCTTCGCGGCATCGCGCAGTATCTTGGTGCGGTCGGGGAACGGGATCGGATAGAAGGCCTCGAGCGGCTGCACCTGATCCAGAAGCCCGTGTTTCGCCACGAAATGGGTGATCATCATCGGCCCCCAGACGCCCCAGGGCTGCTGGCTGACATGGACGGGCGCGCCCGCGCGCGCGGCCTCGGCATAATCCTCGCGCAGGCGGGGCTTCAGGAACGGCGGGATCGCATAGCGGTCGGACATGAAGTCGAGCAGATCGCGGGTGATCGGCGCCTCGGGCGGCAGGCCGAGCACGGCGTTGTTGACCCGCTTGCCGCCGGGCAGCTCGAAGCCCATGACATAATCGCTGTCATACCCCATCGGGCGCCAGCAATAGACATCGGTATCGACCCAGATCATGCCCGGGTTTTGCGCGATCATGTGGATGCGGAAGTAATCGGCAAAGAGGGCGAAGCTGTCCTTCTTCTCGTATTTGATGAAGTCGTCGGTATCGAGCACCTCGCGGCCGTCGCGGCGGATCACGCCCTCGGGGACATTGGGGATGTCCTCATAGGAAAACAGCGTGATTGTCTGGCCCTGATCGACGAAGCTCTTCAGGCAAAGCTGCTCCATCCAGCTCAATGCGCCCCCGATCCACAGGGTGCCAACCTCGCGCGTCCTCGCCATGACTGCCTCACTCGTTCCACGATTTTGCGCGATCCTGCCCGAGATGTGCAGGATTTCCAACGGGAAAGCGGTGCGATTTGCGCAGGCGCGCGATCGTGCTAGGAACAGGAAATGGCAAGAGGTGAGCAGATGAGTGAGGCCGTGGTGATCCGGCGCAGGTTGCAGGCCGAGGCGCAGGCGCCCGAGGGCGGCCCGCGGCTCCTTGATGCGGTGAGCTTTGCCGAGGTCACGCCCGAGGGCACGCGACGGATCGGGCTGCGGCTCTTCTTCGCGGCGCGGTGTTCGGCCGCGGCGGTGCTGGCCGAGCAGCCCGAAGGCTGCGTGAGTGTGAGCGAGCGGCGCGAGGTTGCCAACGGGCTCTTCGTCATCGCCCACGCCCCCGAGGGCAGTGCCGCGCCCCTGCAGATCGCGGTGTGCGATCTGCCCGCAGCACCCGAGATGCCCGAAAGCGACGAGGATCAGGAGGATGGCGCGGGCTGGCCGTCCGCCGTGGCGGACGGCCAGCCCGCGCCATCCTCC
>JACXUS010000280.1 GCA_014763785.1 Sphingomonadales bacterium
GGTTGCGCCCCGGTGGCCGGTGCCCGCATGCGGGCACCGGCCACCGGGGCGCAACCCCGCCTTCAAAGCCCCGAAACAGACAGAAAATCAGGCGAATTGCTCGCGCATCAGCCGTTCTTCCAGACCATGGCCCGGGTCGAACAGGATGCGGTGCATCACCTTGGGTTCCGAGCGCACCTCGACCCATGAGACCGGCGCGACCGAGCGGCTGTCGGCATCGGCCATCACCGGGCGCTTCTCGGCCTCGAGCACATCGAAGCGCACCACCGCCGAGGCGGGCAGGATCGCCCCGCGCCAGCGCCGCGGCCGGAAGCTGGCGATGCCGGTCAGCGCCAGCACCCCCGCCCCGATCGGCAGGATCGGCCCATAGGCGGAATAGTTATAGGCGGTCGAGCCCGCGGGCGTCGACAGGATCGCCCCGTCACAGATCAGCTCGGGCATCCGCACCTTGCCATTGACGGAAATCTGCAGCTTGGCCGCCTGCGGCCCGGCGCGCAGCAGCGCCACCTCGTTGATCGCCAGCGCCTCGTGCAGCCGCCCGTCCACCGTCTGCGCCCGCATCGCCAGCGGATAGATCACCGCCTGCTCGGCCTCGGACAGCCGCTCGGGCAGGTCATCGGGCACATAATCGTTCATCATGAACCCGACCGAGCCGCGGTTCATGCCATAGACCGGCAGCTCGGACCCTTCATGCAGCACCTGCAGCATGAACCCGTCGCCGCCCAGCGCCACGATCACATCGGCGGCATAGCGCGGCACCTGACCATAGCGCCCGGTCAGATCGGCCAGCGCCTCTTGCGCGGTCTCGGCCCGCGATGCGGCAAAATGGATCTTCTCGAAGCGCATGGCCGTCCCCGGCGGGCTGTTCTGTCCCGTTTCCCGTCAAGGTGTTGCAAGCCACGATCGGAAACACAAGCCGCATTTCGGCGCGCCACGCCCCCGGAATGACGCTGGCAGCTGCCGCCGGGTCGCAACAGGCGCTTTCGGGGCGCGAAAAACTGCGATAAACGGGCGGCGACCAATCCTGCAGGAGGTGCCCATGACCGCCCAACGCGATGCCGGCTTCTTTACCGAAAGCCTCGCCACCCGTGACCCCGAGCTGTATGGTTCGATCCAGAACGAACTCGGCCGCCAGCGCGACGAGATCGAGCTGATCGCCAGCGAGAACATCGTCTCGGCCGCCGTGATGGAGGCGCAAGGCTCGGTGATGACCAACAAATACGCCGAAGGGTACCCAGGCAAGCGCTATTACGGCGGCTGCCAGTTCGTCGATGTGGCCGAAAACCTCGCGATCGAGCGCGCCAAGCAGCTCTTCGGCTGTGAATTCGCCAACGTGCAGCCGAACTCGGGCAGCCAGGCCAACCAGGGCGTGTTCAACGCGCTGATCAAGCCCGGCGACACCATTCTGGGGATGAACCTCGCCTCGGGCGGTCACCTGACCCATGGCGCGGCGCCCAACCAGTCGGGCAAATGGTTCAACGCCATCCAGTATGGTGTGCGCAAGCAAGACAGCCGGATCGACTATGATGAGGTCCGCGCGCTCGCGAAAGAGCATAACCCCAAGCTGATCATCGCCGGCGGCTCGGCGATTCCGCGCCAGATCGACTTCGCCGAATTCCGCAAGATCGCGGATGAGGTCGGCGCGCTGCTGATGGTCGACATGGCCCACTTCGCCGGTCTCGTGGCGGGCGGTGCGCATCCCTCGCCCTTCCCCTATGCCGATGTGGCGACCACCACCACGCACAAGACGCTCCGCGGTCCGCGCGGCGGCATGATCCTGACCAACAACGAAGACATCGCGAAAAAGGTCAACTCGGCGATCTTCCCGGGGATTCAGGGCGGCCCGCTGATGCATGTGATCGCCGCCAAGGCCGTGGCCTTCGGCGAGGCGCTGCGCCCCGAGTTCAAGGTCTATGCCAAGCAGGTGATCGCCAACGCGCAGGCGCTGGCCGATGAGCTGCAAAAAGGCGGTCTGGACATCGTGACCGGTGGCACCGACACCCACGTCATGCTGGTTGACCTGCGTCCGAAGGGCGTGAAGGGCAACGCGACCGACAAGGCCCTTGGCCGCGCGCATATCACCTGCAACAAGAACGGCATCCCGTTTGACCCGGAAAAGCCGACCGTGACCTCGGGCATCCGTCTGGGCACGCCCGCCGGCACCACCCGCGGCTTTGGCGAGGAAGAATTCCGTCAGATCGCGCGGATGATCATCAAGGTTGTCGATGGTCTGGCCGCGAATGGCGAGGATAACAACGACGCCGTCGAGGCCAAGGTCCGCGCCGAAGTGGCCGCGCTCTGCGCGCGCTTCCCGCTTTATCCGAACCTCTGATTTTCCTTGAAAATCAAGCGAAAGGCCCCCCGCGCGGGGGCCTTTTTTCTGGCCTCAGCCGATTGCCGCGCGCAGCGCCCATATGCCCAGACCCATGATCAGCCCGCCGAAGAAAAGCGCGGCGATCACCTGTAACACCCCGCCCCAAAGCCGCTGCCCCATCCCGAGCGGGCGCAGATAGCCCACGCAGGTCGCATGCGCCCGGCCCACCGCGCGGGGGTCGATCTGCCGCGCGATCTTGGGGGCGGCGGCGCAGGCCTCGGCCCGGGCCAGCGCTTGGGCGGCGCGGCGCACCTTGCGCGGCAGCGCGCGGGCGCGGCTGTCGATCCGGGCCGCCAGCGTCGGGCCGCGGGCCCCGAGGCGGCTGACCAGCAGGCCCGAGACCTCGTCGCTCATCCGCCGCAGTGTGGTCGGATCCATCGCTCTTTTCCTGTTGCCGGTCCTGTCGCTGCGTCAGCCTAGCCGGGTGCAGCGCGCCTTGGCAACCCGGGCGCGGCGCGCTAGATCGGGCACATGCTGCATACCGTTCTTCATGGCTCGGCCACCGAGCAACCGCCGCTTCTGATCGTGCATGGGCTTTACGGCTCGGCGCGCAACTGGGGAGTGATCGCCAAGCGCCTGTCGGCCGATCGCGAGGTGATCGCCGTCGATCAGCGCAATCACGGCGAGAGCAAATGGACCGCGACCCACAGCTATGCCGAGATGGCCGCCGATCTGGCCGAGGTGATCGCGGCGCATGGCGGGCAGGCCGATGTGCTGGGCCATTCGATGGGCGGCAAGGCCGCGATGGTGCTGGCGCTGAGCCAGCCCGCGCTGGTGCGCCGTCTGGTGGTGGCTGATATGGCGCCGGTGTCCTATGGCCATGGCGCGGCGCATGGCGCGTTGCAACGGGCGATGGCGGGGCTGGATCTGAGCGGGCTCACGCTGCGCTCGCAGGCCGATCAGCGGCTGGCCGAGGCGATCCCCGACCCGTCCACCCGGGCCTTCCTGCTGCAATCGCTCGACCTGAAGGCCGATCCGCCGCGCTGGAAGCTGAACCTCGAGGTGCTGGGCGCCGAGATGGACGCGATCCTCGACTGGCCCGGCACGCCCGGGGTCTTCGAGGGGCCCGCGCTTTTCGTGCATGGGGCGCTGTCGAATTATGTGAAGCCCGAGCATGAGCCCGCGATCCGGGCGCAATTCCCGCGCGCTGAATTCGCGGTGATCGAGGGCGCAGGCCATTGGCTGCACGCCGAGCGCCCGCGCGACTTCGAGGCCGTTGTGGCCGATTTCCTGACCTGAGCCAGGGGCTGCCGCGCCGGATTGCTTGCGATCCGGCGCGGCCCGGGGCGCGCGGGGGG